>JAYSVR010000193.1:0-6412 GCA_043718445.1 Acidobacteriota bacterium
CGCACCGTCGAACTCATCGTCAAATCGAATGCCTATCAACTGTCATCGAGCTATCCGGGCGAATGGAACGTGAGCAACGTGCCCTATTACGCACGCAAGTTCGTACGCCGCTTGAAAGGTGAAGAGATTCACGACGGCATCGTGATGGCGACGGGCATTCCGGCAACGATGGGCGACCCAGACAATCTGTCAGGTACAACTCAAAAGGTGCGCGTCGGCTATCGAATGACCGTGGACGACAACACCACCAGTAACTGGATCGAGTGGGCTGGGCAAATGCCTGAACCCACCGAACCGCGCAGCAACGGCAATCGCGTATTCACCCAGTCTTTCCTGACCGGCGACCGCGATCAGAGGCTGCGCAGCGCCGAGCCTTCTATCCTGCAATCGCTGAATCTGATGAACAACGCTTTTGTCAGAGGACGCATTTTGCAGGGCACGAACACGGCAGTCACTTACCCTGAAAACAGGACTTATCCTTCTTACGTCCGTGAGTTGGTCGTGATGACGACGACCAACACTTACGACCAGATCGCAGAGAAACTTTATCTGCGCACGATGAGCCGTAAGCCGACGGAAGCCGAGTGGACAAAGTTGCGCGCTTATTATTCGAAGCAAACCAAACAGCAATTCGCCGAGAACTTGCAGTGGGTTTTGTTCAACAAAGTAGACTTCATCTTCAACTATTAAAGGAGGCGGACGACCCATGAAAGAACATAAGAAAGAATATAATTTTCCTGATCATTCATCCGACATCCGCCAGCCGTTGCGTTCGGTCAATCGCCCGATGTTCGGGCCGATGATGGGACGCCGCCATTTCTTTGGCGCGGCGGCAGCGGGCGTAACTGGTTTCTTCCTGACGCCACACGCCGAAGACGTACAGGCGATGACGCTCAATCGCGCTTCGGTGGGCGCCCAACTCAAGGGGACGGCGCGCAACGTCATCTTCGTGTTGATGGGCGGCGCACCGAGCCACAGCGATATGTTCGACCTCAAGGTCGGGCCTTATACGCCGACCGATTTCAATCCGACCACGTATTTCAGCGAAGTCCTCTTCCCGCAAGGGCTGATGCCGACGGTCGCCGAAAAACTGAATCGCGTAGCTATCGTGCGGTCGTTACGCGCTCCATCGCTTGTGCATGGTTTACAGCAAATCTGGGCTCAGATTGCGCGTAGTCCTACTTCACAAATGGGCAAGGTTGCGCCGAACATAGGCGCGGTCGTGGCGCTTGAGTTCGAAAAACAACGTCAGGCCAATCAAAAATTGCCCGGCTTCGTTTCGCTCAACACCGGCGGCAATCTGGTGAGTTCAGGTTATATGAATCCGCGCTATGCGCCGTTCGACGTGACGGCGAATGCCAACGGACTCGGCAACCTGACGCATCCTGACGGCGTGACGGTTTTCAACACGCGCTATTCGATGTTGCAAGACCTTGACGGCGAAAATCGGGCGGCGGGCGTACGCGGCAACACCGTGGACGCGATGGAGGATTTCTATCAGCAAAGCCGCTCAATGATGTACAACCCCGAAGTTGACGCGGTCTTTAAGTACGCGGCTGCTGATCAGACACGTTACGGCAATAGCGGCTTCGGCAACTCTTGCATAGTGGCGCGCAACCTGGTCAAAGCGAATCTGGGTACGCGTTACGTTCAGATCAACATCGGCGGCTGGGACAATCACACCAATATTTACGGCACGAATCGCAGCGGAGCGCTTTATGGCCCCGCGACGCAATTCGACCGTGGGTTGGGCAATCTGCTGAAAGACCTGGAAGAAATGCCCGGGCTGAACGGCGGTTCGTTGCTTGACGAAACGTTGGTCGTGGCGATGGGTGAATTCGGTCGTACGGTCGGCGTACTCAATACGAGTGCAGGCCGCGACCACTTCTTCCAGCAGTTCTGCGCCTTCGCAGGCGGCGGCATCATCGGCGGTCGCGTCGTAGGTGCTACCGACAGCGTAGCGCGCGCGACGGTCGAACCCGGCTGGTCGCAAAAACGCAACGTTGCCGCTGAAGACATTGCCGCGACGATCTATTCGGCGCTCGGCATTGATTACACGACGAAGCGTTATGACGACCCGTTCAAACGCGGGTTTGAATACGTACCATTCGCTTCAGAAGGCGCGTGGTATCCGGTGCTGGAAATGTTCGAACGCGGAACCCCTCGCTCCCAAAGCGGCGGACGCGGTACGGGCGGACGCACCATCGCTCAATAGCCGTTCGTCACTATTTCATTGGGGTTCATTTCAAGGCGCAGCGTCGAAACGCTGCGCCTTTTTTCATTAACGCGATTGCCACAAAAAAATAAAGTTAAAACTCATCCCGTCCCGGCTTGTTTCTCAGGCAAGTATTGCGTACATTCCGCCGCGCTCTCCCCAAACGTTTGAACAACGAATTCCTCTGACGGAACCAGATAGCCAACTGTCGTGCGCCACTCAGAGAGAACTTCACTAACTAGTCGGATTGCCCTGAACTAACTCACGGTCTGCAATTGTTGGTGCCACAACTTCAACGTTTTCCAGTCAGAGGAGGATTCCTTATGAGTCGGCGTATCTCTACCGTTCTTACCCATCTCAAAAGCCAAGGACGGGCTTGAGCGAGTAAAGCTACAACTGTGGCGTTCCCTTCCATAACAAATAGACGCGCTAGCGTAGCTATTAGCGGTTCTGGATTTTGTACATAGTCGTCCATGCAATGAGGATACTTAGTTGGCTCGAATTGACAAGTTTTTAGACTCGCTAGCAAGTTGTTTAAGCGACGTTTTGCTGCAATCCGAACTCGAAACTTTCGACTAACGCTTCCCACGAAGCCGCGATGATGTTCTCAGCCACGCCGACGGTGTTCCATGACTTTTCGCCATTGCTGGTTTCGATGTGTACGCGCGTGCGGGCGGCGGTGGCGTGTTCGCCGTCGAGGATGCGCACTTTGTAATCAATCAGGTGAAACGATTCGATGGCGGGGTAATGAGGTTGCAAGGCTTTGCGCAGCGCGAGGTCGAGCGCGTTGACGGGGCCGTCGCCGAGGCTGGCGGAATGCTCGACGCTGTCGCCGATTTGCATGCGTACGACGGCTTCGGGGCTGCCAGTTGAGCTGACCCAGATGCGGTATTCAATAGGTTCAAAAAAGCGTTGGCGTTTGCCGAGCGCCGACAACGCGCGCAGGTGAAACGAAGCGTCGGCTTCTTCAAACGAGTAGCCTTCGTGTTCGAGCTTTTTGAGTTCGGTGAGCAAACGACGCGCGGCTTCGGGGTGCTTGTCGAACTCTTCGCTGAGGCTATCGGCTTTGACGCGGATGTTGCTGATGCCCGATTGATCGCTCACGAGAAAGCGCGTCTCGTTGCCTACGTCGTCGGGGTTGATGTGTTCGTAAGTCGCCTTAGCTTTCATCACCGCCGAAACGTGAATGCCGCCTTTGTGCGCGAAGGCCGAACGTCCGACGAAGGCGGCGCGCTCGTTGGGTACGAGGTTGGCGACTTCGTTGATGTAACGGCTCGTGTAAGTCAGCAGCTTGAGCTTGTCATCGGGCAGGCAGCGGCGATTCATCTTGAGTTCGAGATTCGGAATCACCGAACAGAGATTGGCGTTGCCGCAACGTTCGCCGTACCCATTCATCACGCCTTGCACGTGCGTAGCGCCGGCTTCGACGGCGGCGAGCGAATTCGCTACGGCAAGTTCGCTGTCGTTGTGGCAATGAATGCCGATGCGCACTTGCGGGATTCGGCTTTTTACTAAAGCCACGATTTCGGCAATGCGTTCGGGCAGCGCGCCGCCGTTCGTGTCGCACAGGATGATCGTTTCGGCTCCGGCCTTTGCGGCTGAGGTGAGCGTATCGAGCGCGTATTCGGCATTCGCGCGAAAGCCGTCGAAGAAATGTTCGGCGTCATAAAACACGCGGCGTCCGCACGATTTCAGATGGCTCACGGTGTCGGCAATCATCCGCAGGTTTTCTTCCAGCGTAGTCTTGAGGGCTACGTAAACGTGAAAGTCCCACGACTTGCCGAAGATGGTGACGATGGGCGTTTGGGCGGCGAGCAAGCCTTGCACGATGGTGTCATCGGCGGCGTGACCGTTGGCGCGGCGCGTGCTGCCAAAGGCGGCGAAGGCAGCCTGATTGAGTTGCAATGACTTGGCGCGTTCAAAAAACTCTACGTCTTTGGGGTTCGCGCCGGGCCAGCCGCCTTCGATGTAAGTCACGCCGAGCGCGTCGAGGGCGCGCGCGATTTTGATCTTGTCTTCAACGGAATAAGCCAAGCCTTCGCCTTGCGCGCCGTCGCGTAAGGTCGTGTCGTAAATTTCTACCCAGTTGTCTTTCATCTTCACCTTGCCCTCAGTTCGTCATCATCAAGCGGTGTTCCGTCCAAATTGAAAAGCGTATGACCGTAAGCCATGTAGTAAGTATCACCCGGCACCATTGGCAGAAAGCGTAACTCGTGTTTTTGCAAATCAGGCTCGACACCTAATTCTTCCATCGGAATAACGCCTAGTAGTGGATCATCGCCACCGGGCAATTCAAGGCATTGGAAAACGCCGACACGATCACCAATTTGGAGCTTGGCATCTTGAAAAACGTAAGCGCGCTGATAGCCTGCCGCAGTTCTCGCCAGTACTTCTTTTAGAGGTTTTAAGCCGAGTTCTTGCACCAACCTCGAAGGCAGAGAGAGTGAGGTCGCGCCCGTATCAACCAATACTTGATCGACAGTGATGGAACGTACTTGTTCGCGTGGGATGAACCCTCTTTCAGCTAATACTTCATCTGCGCGATTGGTAATGGTAAGCGTCGTTCTAACTTGTCCCATAAATACATCGCGGAGTTGCAGCACGTCTTGCGCCGCAACTCCGCGCCTCCTGAGCGTGAATTGTGCGCCTTAGTTTTTGGCTTTGTCCACAATCTTGTTTGACGCGAGCCACGGCATCAGGCCGCGCAGTTGTGCGCCGACTTCTTCGATCTGATGTTTCTTCTCGCTCTCGACCAGCCGATTGAAATTGACCTTGCCCGATTCGGCTTCGGCCATCCATTCGTCGGCGAACTGGCCCGATTGAATCTCGCCAAGAATTTCTTTCATGCGCTCTTTGACTTCCGGGCCGATGATGCGCTTGCCGCGCGTGAGGTCGCCGTATTCTGCCGTATTCGAGATTGAATAGCGCATCGTCGAAATGCCGCCTTCATACATCAGGTCAACGATCAGCTTCATTTCGTGCAGGCATTCAAAATAGGCCATCTCAGGTGCGTAACCCGCTTCGACCAGCGTTTCAAATCCGGCTTGAATCAACGCCGTCACGCCGCCGCACAGCACTGACTGTTCGCCGAACAAATCTGTTTCGGTCTCTTCCTTGAAAGTCGTTTCGATGACGCCCGCGCGCGCGCCGCCGATGGCGCTGGCATAGGCGAGCGCTACTTGTTTTGAATCGCCGCTGGGGTCTTGCGCAACCGCGATCAGGCAAGGCACGCCGCCGCCTTTTTCATATTCGCGCCGCACCAGATGACCGGGGCCTTTGGGCGCGACCATGAATACGTTGACGTTGGCGGGCGGTACGATCTTTTTGAAATGAATCGAGAAGCCATGCGCGCAAGCCAGATAGCTGCCGGGTTTCAAGTTCGGTTCGATGTCGCGTTTATAAATGCCAGGCGTGAGTTCGTCGGGCGTCAGCATCATCACGATGTCGGCGTGCGCGACGGCGTCGGCGACGGGCAACACTTCGAGACCGGCGCTTTGCGCTTTGGCGACCGAAGGGCTGTCAGCACGCAAGCCGACGATCACGTCAGCGCCGCTGTCTTTCAGGTTGTTCGAGTGGCCGAAGCCTTGCGAGCCGTAACCGATGATCGCAATGCGTTTGCCTTTGAGCGCGTTCGGGTCGGCGTCTTTGTCGTAGTAAATGTTCATTGGGTTGGAATGCTCCTTAGACTTTTTCGTTAAAAGATGATGCTGGAAATTCTTCGTCTTCAATCGCTTGTTGCGCTTTGGTATGCGCGACGCGCGTCATGGCGACCGGGCCGGTGCGAGCCAGTTCGTGAATGCCGATGGGCATGAGCAATTCGATAAAGGCGTTGACCTTTTCGGCATTGCCCGTCAGTTCGAGAATGAAAGCGTCGTTGCATACGTCTACGACACGGGCGCGAAAGATTTCGACGAGGCTCAAGACCTCGCGGCGCTGTTCGCCGGGTTGCGCGCTGACAGTCAGCATGACCATCTCACGCTCGACGTGCGGATTGGCGGTCAGGTCGGTCACGCTCAGGATGCGTACCATTTTGCGCGTCTGTTCGACGATCTGATAGATGACCTTGTCGTTGCCATGCGTCGTGAGCGTAATGCGCGAAATGCCTTCTTCGAGCGTAGGCGCTACGTTAAGCGTATCAATCTGGTAGCCGCGCGCACTGAACAACCCCGACACGCGCGCCAGCATGCCGTATTCGTT
>JAYSVR010000194.1:0-21681 GCA_043718445.1 Acidobacteriota bacterium
CTTTCGCCACAAAAAAGCACAAAGGCCACAAAAAGATTTCTGACCATGACATCTTCTTTTGTGTCTTCTGTGCGTTTTTGCGGCGAAAGCCCTTCTCGCTCGCCGCACTGCCTTTGCTTTTTTCCTTTGGCTTGCTAGCTTTCCTTGCGTTATGCGTAACGCAACTCAATCACTTACCTTGCTTTGCTTGTTGGCCTTTGCCGCACTTGCGCAAACGCCGCCAGAGACTGATCGCCTTTTCACTTATGGCGAAGACTCAACGAAAGACATACAGGCTTTAGGCGTTGCCACGCGCGCGTTGCAAACCGATGCGAACAACTATCAATGGCTGTGGCGCGCGGCACGCGGACACTATTACGCGGGCGATGCGGCGAAAGGCGCAGACCGTTTGAAAAACTATCAGGCGGGCATCAGTTACGGTTTGCGCGCGACGGCGGCGGAAGCGAATGCTGCCGAAGGCCATTTCTGGCTGGGCGCGAATTACGGCGGCGTGGGCGAAGAGAAAGGCGGCGTCAAAGCCCTCGGCATTGTTAAGAAAGTACGCGCTGAGATGGAAATCGTTTTGCGCCTGAACGAACGTTATGCCGAAGGCGGTGCTTATCTGGCCCTCGGCGAACTCGACCGGCAATTGCCCAAACTTTTCGGCGGCAATCTCAACCGTGCGATTACGCGGCTTGAAACCGGCGTCAAACTCATTCCGCCCAATCTCGAATTGAAACACTCACTCGCGCAGGCTTACCGCGACGCCGGACGCAAAGACGACGCGCGCCGCACGCTCAACGAAATTATCAGCGGCTCAGCCCGCAAGGCGTCAGAGCGCGATGTGCAAACCAAAGCGCGCAAACTTCTCACTCAACTGTAACGACATGGCTTATTTGACTGATTCGCAAATACAGCAATACGAACGCGACGGATTTCTCGTGTTGAATGATTTCGCCAGTGCCGCGCAATGCGATGCGTTGCGGCAACGCGCGCACGAAATCGTCGCGGCCTTCGATCCGCCCGCAGTGATTTCTGTTTTCTCGACCAACGAACAAACGCAAAAGGCCGACGATTACTTCATGACTTCGGGCGATCAGGTGCGCTGCTTTTTTGAGGAAGAAGCCTTCGACGAACGCGGCCAGTTGCGCCAAGCCAAAGAGCTTTCGATCAACAAAATCGGCCACGCCTTGCACGAACTCGATCCGCTGTTCGAGCAGTTCTCCCAACAAGCAGCGTTGGCACAAATCGCCAAAGATTTGGGATACGTCGCGCCGCGTTTGTTGCAATCCACTTACATCTTCAAGCAGCCCGGCATCGGCGGCGAAGTCGTCTGCCATCAGGACGCTACGTTTTTGCTGACCGAACCGATGAGCGTGACGGCCTTTTGGTTCGCGCTCGAACCCGCGACGATTGAGAACGGCTGTTTGCGCGTCTTGCCCGGCGGACACAAGCAAGGCTTGAAAAAACGTTGGCTGCGCGACGGTCAGGCGATGCGCTTTGAAACGCTCGACGCTACGCCGTGGCCTGAAGCTCAACTCGTTCCGCTCGAAGTCGCAACCGGCGCGCTCATTGTGTTCGATGGATTGTTGCCGCATCGCAGTTACGCTAATCGTTCGCCGCGTTCGCGGCACGCTTACACCTTGCACATCATCGAGGGCACGGCGAAATACCTTGAGGCGAATTGGTTGCAACGCGCAACGCCCGCGCCGACTTTCACGGAGTTCGCCTGATGGAAATCAAACTGCACACTTGCACGCTTCGTTATTGGCGACGCGGCGACGAAGATTCGCTGGTACGTCACGCCGACAATTACCTCATCGCGCGTAACCTGCGTGACCGCTTCCCGCACCCTTACACGCCTGAAGACGCCCGCGCCTGGGTTGAACATACGCTGGCCGAAGACCCGCCGCTCAACCTCGCCATCGTCGTTGATAACGCAGCGATTGGCGGCATTGGCATCATCCCCGGCGACGACATTTATCGTCGTTCGGCGGAAATCGGTTATTGGCTGGGCGAAGAGTTTTGGGGACGCGGCATCACCACCGAAGCGCTCAAGGCTGCCAGCCAATGGGCGTTTGAGAATTACGACTTGAATCGGCTGTGGGCGGGCGTGTTTGAACACAACGCAGCTTCGGCGCGCGTGCTGGTCAAGGCCGGTTATCAGTTCGAAGCGCGGCTGCGTCAGGGCGCGACCAAAGAAGGCCGCGTGCTGGATGAACTGCTTTACGCACTGGTGCGCGAATAATTTTGCCAAGTGAGGCTTGCTTACCGTTCGGTCAGTAGCTTATATGATGGCATTTCACGCGCATTCATCGAATCACGCAATTCAACCAACTTTAACAAGGAGCTTTCAGCAATGAGCGAAGCAATCAATCCCCTTATTTCTTTTGACCGCGATGGCGAAATCGGCGTCATCATCGTCAACAATCCGCCGGTGAACGCACTGAGTCCCGGCGTGCCTGAAGGCATTCTCGAAGGCATCAACCGCATCAGCGCCGACGATACGATCAAGGGCGGCGTACTGATTGGCAGCGGTCAAACTTTTATCGCGGGCGCAGACATCAAGGAATTCGGCAAGATTACGTCTGGCAAGCAGGGCGGCATTCGGCTCAATGAAATCTTGCAGCCGATTGAAGACTGCCCCAAACCGCTGGTCGCGGCGATTCACGGCACTGCCTTCGGCGGCGGACTCGAAACCGCCATGGCGCTTCATTACCGCGTAGCCATCGCTTCAGCCCAAGTCGGCCAGCCCGAAGTCAAACTCGGCTTGATTCCCGGAGCGGGCGGTACGCAACGATTGCCGCGCCTCGCGGGCGTCACCAAAGCCGTCCAGATGTGTGTAGATGGCAACCCGATCAAAGCGGCTGAAGCGCTTGATTGCGGCATCGTTGACGCAGTGGTTGAAGGCGCAGACACCGACGCTTTGTTGAAAGGCGCGCTGGCGTTTTTGCGCGAAAAGATTGCGAGCGGCGAAGCTTCGCGCAAGACCCGCGACCGCGACGAAAAACTCGGTGACGCCACTGCCAACGAAGCCGCTTTCGCTGCCGCGCGTGCCGCTGCCAAAAAAACCGGACGCGGAGGTTTGTTGGCTCCGCTCGCGGCGATTGAGGCGGTTGAAGCGGCTACGAAATTGCCCTTCGCAGAAGGCGTCAAACGCGAAGCCGAACTCTTTCAGCAATGTCTTTTCTCTGACCAATCCAAAGCCGCAATTCATGTTTTCTTCGGCGAACGCGAAGTTGCCAAAATTCCCGACGTGCCGAAAGACACCAAGCTGATTGACATCAAACAGGCTGCGATTATTGGCGCGGGTACGATGGGCGGCGGCATTGCGATGAATTACGCCAACGCGGGCATTCCGGTGATTTTGAAAGAGACGACGCAAGAGGCGCTTGATCGCGGCCTGGCGACGATTCGCAAAAACTATCAGAACTCGGTCAACAAAGGCCGCTTCCCGCAAGCCGTGATGGATCAGCGCATGGCTTTGATTACGCCGCAACTCACGTGGGACGGATTTGACCAAGCCGACATCATCACCGAAGCCGTGTTTGAAGGTATGGCGCTCAAGAAAGAAATCTTTGGCGAACTCGACAAGATTGCGAAACAAGGCGCGATTCTCGCGTCGAATACTTCGACGTTGAGCATTGATGAGATCGCGTCGGCTACGTCACGGCCTGAGTGGGTGATCGGGCATCACTATTTCAGTCCGGCGAATGTGATGCGCTTGCTCGAGATCGTACGCGGCAAAGCGACGAGCAAGGAAGTCATTGCGACTTCGATGGCGCTCTCAAAACGGCTCAAGAAAATCGGCGTACTCGTCGGCAACTGTTATGGTTTCGTCGGCAATCGCATGCTGCATCCTTACGGTTCGCAGGCGCAGTTCCTCGTCGAAGAAGGCGCGGCTCCGCAGGACGTAGACGCGGCTTTATATAAATTCGGCTGGGCGATGGGGCCGCTGGCTGTTGGCGATTTAGCTGGTTTGGACGTCGGCTGGCGCATTCGCAAAGAACACTCTCACTTGCGCGACCCAAACGTGCGGCATCCATTAGTGGCTGATGCGTTGTGCGAGCGCGGACGCTACGGTCAAAAGACGGGCGCAGGCTGGTATAAATACGATGAGAACCGTAAGCCGATTCCTGACGACGAAGTGAAAAACCTGATTGAAGAACTCGCCACCCAAGCGGGCATCCAGCGCCGTGAAATTACCGAAGCAGAAATCATTGAGCGGACGCAATACGCGCTCATCAACGAAGGCGCGAAAATCTTGCAGGAAGGCATCGCGTTGCGTGCCGTAGACATAGACATCGTTTACCTGAACGGATACGGCTACCCCGCGTGGCGCGGCGGCCCGATGTGGTATGCCGATACGGTGGGATTGAAAAAAGTCTATGACCGCGTGTGCGAATTCCATCAGCAGCACGGCGCGGCGTGGGAACCGGCGGCGTTGTTGAAAGAGTTGGCGGAAGCAGGCAAGACGTTTGCTGATTTCGATAAGGCGAAGCCACGAGTTGATAGCGAAAAAGGTTAGGCGGCAAGAGGCTATGCAAGAAAGATCGAAAAGGTTTTTTCTTTACCTGTTATCGGCGTTGCTTCTCGCCGCTTGCCTACTCATAGCAGAATGCTCGTCCTACCAGGCCAGGTCTTTTGACGAACAAGTTTGGTTGAAAAGCGGGGTTAGAGGACGCGGCAGAATGGCGGACGATATGGTTGGTCGCCGGTTATTCATCGGCAAAACCAAGAATGAAATTTTGACAAGTTTGGGCAAGCCAAACTGGAATGATGGCGGGACGTTTCAATATAAAATTGCTCACATACCTCGATGCAGTTGGATATGGGATTGTGCTTTAGAGATTCACTTTGATCAGGCTGGTAAAGTTGTTGGAACGGATATTACTGACTGACAGTAGTGTCCGGCGGCGAATTTACAAGCCGAGCCATTCGCAAACGGCGTCTTCGATGTCTTGCATTTGATCGTCGGTCAGCACGCCAAGTTTTCGCATCAGCTTGGCGTGCGAGATCGTGGTGAGGTTTTGGCATTCAAACGCGCCAGGTTTCAAAAACTTCGCGTTGACGGCGACCTCGAAGCGTGTGCCGCGCACACTGGTCGTATGCGTGATCATCGTTACAAGCGCGCGATCTTCATCAAGTGCGGGAATGCTCAGGACAACGGCAGGGGCGAATCTTCGCGACGTAACCGAAGTCGGCAATCCAGACTTCACCGCGTTGCGGATTGTTCATACGCGGCTTCCTCCTCGTCCATGCGCAGGAAAGATTGCAAGGCGCAATCGTCAATCATTTCATCGGTAAGCGGCCCAGGGTCTTCGTAATCGTAAACCGGTTCGCTGGTCGGGTTCACTTCGCGCAGCATTTCAAAGATGGCATTGCCGTCAAACTGATTAAGCAACCAAACAGCGAGTTCGCGTTTGGCTGGCGCTGGCAGCGTGGCAATCATTTCTTGCGGTGATGCAGTAGTCATTACACTCATAGCGGCCTCCGTTGGCGATTATGTCACGGGCATAGTAAACGACGGAAGAGCTTTAGCAGAAAAGCAAACTGAGTTATCGAACCAGTAAAGGAAAACCAATGAGAGAAGTCGTTATCGTAGACAGCGTGCGCACCCCGCTCGCCAAGTCTTATCGCGGTTCATTCAACATCACCAAGCCAGCCGATTTGCTGGCGCATGCCATCAAGCATTTGATGCAAAGAGTCCCGCAACTCGATGCGGCGGAAGTGGACGACGTGATTGCCGGATGCGCGCAACCCAGCGGCGAGCAAGGCCAAAACGTAGCGCGCATCAGCGCCTTGATGGCGGGCTTGTCGCCTTACGTAGCCGCGACGACCGTCAATCGCTTTTGCTCTTCGGGCTTGCAGGCAATTGCGATGGCGGCGGCGCAGATACGCGAAGGCGCTGACGCGGCGATTGGCTGTGGCGTCGAAAGCATTTCGTTTATGAAGCGTGATTTCGAACCGCAGGAATGGATTCAAGAGCATTTCCCCGGCGTTTATATGGTGATGGGCGATACGGCTGAAAACGTAGCCAAGCGTTACGGCGTTTCGCGTCAGGCGCAAGATGAATACTCGCTGATGAGCCAGCAACGCACAGCGCGCGCGCAAGCCGAAGGCTTTTTTGCGGACGAGATCATGCCGATGCAAGTCACGCGCGGCCTGCTCGACAAAGCGACCGGCAAGATCGCCAGCACCGAAGAACACCTCTGCGACCGCGATGAATGCAACCGCGCCGACACTACGCTCGAAGGCTTGCTGGGTTTGAAAGCTGTGTTTGATAAAGACAGCGGACAAGGCAGCGTCACGGCGGGTAACTCGTCGCAATTGTCTGACGGAGCTTCGGCCACATTGGTGATGTCGCGCGAACGCGCTGATGCGCTGGGCATCAAGTCCAAGCTGATCTTTCGCGGCTTTGCCGTTTCAGGTTGCGAACCCGACGAGATGGGCATCGGGCCGATTTACGCCGTACCCAAATTGCTCAAGCGCCACGGCCTCACGGTCAACGACATTGACCTGTGGGAACTCAACGAAGCCTTTGCGGTGCAGGTGATTTATTGCCGCGACGTTCTCGGCATCTCGCAAGACAAACTCAATGTAAATGGCGGTTCGATTTCGATTGGGCATCCGTTCGGCATGACGGGTTCGCGGATGGTGGGTACGCTGGCGAATCAGATGCGGCGCAGCGGCGCAAAACTCGGCGTCGTCACGATGTGCATCGGCGGCGGACAAGGCGCGGCGGGATTATTCGAGGCGTGTTAATGCTGAACGTGGTTCGCCAAGTTAAGGCGACCACCGCTGAGTATGACAACCAACTGACGGCTTACGAAGAGGAGCAAAAAATGCAGTACGTGACTTCAATCGAACGACGTGGAATTGAAAAAGGCAGAATGGAAGGACGAACGGAAGGAAGTGCCGAACTGTTGCTGCGAATGTTGCGACAGCGCTTCAGTGCGTTGGAAGAGGCTATGCAAAAGCACGTACGCGCCCTGCCGCTCGAAAAGCTCGAAGCCTTGAGCGATGCGTTGTTCAGCTTGACCACGTCCGCAGATTTGGAAGCGTGGCTCCAACAACATCCGCTGCCTACGCCCAATAGCATGGCGAATTGAGATGTTTCGCTGCGGCTTCATTCACAGTTACTCAACCTGAATCCCCTATGAGTGAGAAACGCTTTCGCATCGCCTTTTCCTTTGCCGGAGAAAAACGTGAGTTCGTCGCGCCAGTCGCTGCGCTGCTCGCCGCCCCGTTATGCCGACCATCAACGAAGCACAACTCGCTTTAGAAAAACATTTCAACTTCAGCCGCTTTCGCGAGGGGCAGGCCGAAGTGGTGCGCGCCGTGTTGGCGGGCTTCGACACGATTGTGGTGATGCCGACGGGCGGAGGGAAATCGCTGTGTTATCAGTTGCCCGCGCTGTTGTTTCCGGGTACGACCATTGTCGTCTCGCCGCTCATCGCGTTGATGAAAGATCAAGTGGACGCGCTCATCGCCCGCGAGATTGACGTGACGTTCATCAACAGTTCGCTCGATGGTGAAGAGCAATTCGCCCGGATGCGCGCGATGCAGCAGGGCAAATACAAGTTGGTTTACGTCGCGCCGGAACGCTTTCGGAATGCGCGTTTTGTCGAAGCCATGCGCGGCGTGCGCGTGTCGCTGTTCGCCGTGGATGAAGCGCATTGCGTGTCGCAATGGGGGCACGACTTTCGGCCTGATTACTTGCGGTTGAAAGACGCCATCGCCGACCTCGCAAACAACGGACAGCGGCCTCAGGTGATTGCACTGACGGCGACCGCTACGCCGACCGTGCGCGAAGACATTGCCAAACAACTCGCCTTGCTGAATCCGGCCAGCTTCGTCGCCGGGTTTGATCGCCACAACCTGAATTTGCGCGTCATCCAGTGCAAAAACGACGACGAGCGCAAACGTCGCGTAGTGCAAATCGCCAAACAAGCAACGGGGCCGGGCATTGTTTACGCCGCGACGCGCAAGGCCGTCGAAGAAATCGCTGGCTTGCTCAAAGCGAATGACGTGAACGCCGAGGGCTATCACGCGGGCTTGGGCGACCGCGTACGTTCGCAAATGCAGGAGCGGTTCATGGGGGGAGAGTTGCAGGCCATCGTGGCGACGAACGCTTTCGGGATGGGTATTGATAAACGCGATTTGCGTTACGTGACCCATTACAACACGCCAGGTTCGCTCGAAGCCTATTATCAGGAAGTCGGACGCGCGGGACGCGATGGGTTGCCGTCGGTTTGCACGTTGCTGTTTAGCTACAAAGACAAGGTGATACAGGACTATTTCATTGAGAACAATTACCCGCCGCGCGAAACCATCGAGAACGTTTATCAACTCTTGTTCGAGCAAGACCTCGAATACGTGCGGCTGTCGGCCAAAGAAATCGGCAAGCAACTCGGCATCAAAAGCGATATGAACGTGAACGCCGCGCTCATTGCGTTAGAGAAAGCCGGACACATCGAGCGACTGCAAGGGCGGCTGCAAGGCTCAAGCGATGAAGGTGGTCGGGGCGTGCGCATGGTTGATGGCGAAATCGTCTCAAAGCTGCGCGTCAACTGGTCTGAACTGCGTCGCCGCGAAGACGCAGAGCGCCGCAAGCTGCGCGACATGTTCGATTTCGCTTATCACGAAAAGTGCTTGCGGCAATTCATCCTGCGTTATTTTGGCGACAAGAAAGAGACGACGAATTGCCGCTGCTCGAATTGTCATCCAGGCAAATTAGCGGCGAAGTTGCTCAAGGCGACGCCAACTGAAATGGGTGCGGCGGAGGCCGAAGAACCAGAAGTCACAACGCGCGCATTGACTGACGCAGAGCATTTGATCGTACGCAAAATTCTGAGTTGCGTCGCGCGTATGGAAGGCCGCTTCGGCAAAGGCACGGTGGCGAATGTGTTGCGCGGTTCGCAGGCCAAAGCCGTGTTGCATCATCAACTCGAACAGCTTTCGACTTACGGTTTGTTGCGCGACCAGTCGCAGGACGACCTGACGCGGTTCATCAATTCGTTGATCGTCGCGGGTTGCATCGTCCAGACGAGCAGCGTTTATCCGACGGTGAGCCTGACGCCGCTCGGCAAAGAAGTGATGCAAGACAAACGCCGCGTCGAACTTGATCTCGAAGCCGTCGAAGCCGACACAAGCGAAGACCTCGAAGACCTGCCCGTCATCAAACAGCGCAGCGAAACACACGAGCAGAGTTACGATTTATATAAGCAGGGATTGTCTATTGCCGAGATTGCGAAGGCGCGCAAGCTCAAGGCTTCGACCATCGAAAACCATTTGTCTGAGCTGCTCGAACAAGGCCGCGATATTCGCGTCGAAGATTTCGTCACGCCGGCTGACCGCGTTTTGATCGAAGCCGCGATTAAGCAAAGTGACTCACCAGGGTTAAGCCCCATCAAAGCCGCCTTACCCGAAAGCATCAGTTACGGGCAGATTCGCATCGTGGCGGCAGCGCTGCGGCTGGCTGAGAAATCCGCTGTACCAAATTCATAACGCCGCTCAGTTCGCGCGCGCAGCGACGCTCATCATCTCAATCTCAACCTCCGCGTGGCGTTCGAGATGAATGCTTTGCAAAGCCACTCCCAGTTCGCGGAATTCGTTCGTGCCGCGTTGCATCAGAGTCTCCAGCCTGAATTCCGAAAACAGCCCGCAATCGCTGGGCGGCGGGCCAGAGTCAAACTCACCCGTCAACACATAACCATCTCTCGCCCCATCGCTCGTGATAGACCATTCCAGCGGAACCTCCACTTCATTGACGAACAGTTTTGTGCCTTCGACGTAAGCCAGCGGCGTGGCGCTATGCAACCCAATGTTGATGGTGTTGCGTGACCCCATGATGACCGGAAAATAGAAAAACGTTTCAGCTTCCGGCCCCGTCCAGCGCAGCGTCTGACCGACGTGCTGTTCGCGGTCATGCAGGTTGTAGCCGGGAAAGTCATCGTCGGGCGACCAGCGGATTTCAGCCGGTACGCCCTGTTGCACATATTCGTTTGAGCGCCGCGCGAAATACCTGCGGCGCAAGACATCGCGTACGCCTTCCATATCGAGTTCGCGGCCTTCTTCTTCCGCCAACTGACGATGCAGCCGCGCCAGTTGCTTTTCAAAAATGCCTTGAGCGGCGGCGTAAAGTTCGCGCTCGGCCCGCAGCCCTTCGGCTAATAACTTCATGGCTTGCGGGTCGAGTTCGGCACGCGGCGTACGGCGCAACGTGACGTTGACGTGCGATACCTGACGTGGCGGAAGGCTGCCCGTCGCGGCGCAGATCAAATTCAAGCTATCGTCCAGCCGTTCCTGCAAACCCACCGCTTCGCAAGCACGCAATTTCGCCAAAGCGGTCGGCAGATGATGCGCCAGCGCCTGACTGATCGGCTTGATGCCGCGCAACGGTGCGTCAATCAAACCGGGAATGAAAAACGTAAGCATGAGATCGTCAGCCCCCAAATCGCGCTCGACCCACGCAGAAAATCCACCCTCAGGCGACAGGCGTTTGTGTTGGCTCAAATAATCGAATTGCGACAACAGGCGCTCCAGCGGGTCGCGTAAGATTGTCACCACGCGCCACGAACGATTAGTAACTTGCGTCATTAGCTCCCAGCCGAAATGACCGGTGGCGAAAGCATAAGGCGACTGAAGCTCTGGCTGGTTTTTCAATTGCCACGAGTAATAAAACGACACGTTGTAAGCATTCAGCATCGCGCGCGCTGGAAAGGTGTTCGTCAATAACAGCCGCGTCGCGGTTCCTGCACATTTCTTAACGTGCAAGAAATAAATGGTCGGGTCAGTGCCTTCGACCATGGCCGTCGGGGCGGTCTCAATTTGAACCGCCTCTGACCACGACACGCGCGACAACGGCAATCCGATGCGGCGCGTTTCTTGCCCGCTGACAAACGCATCGCAAACCCACGATAACCGCAAGGCTTGCTCGCCATCGCTCGACACCATGAATTCAGTCAGGTTGTCGCGATGAGTGATGCGTTCAAGCGGTATGCGATGTTCGTTCACATAAAACCGCGCCGCCTGACGGTGACTGAAAGACACGATGTCCATCCATTCCATCTTGATGCGCCAATCGCCTTTGAGCGGCGGCAACCAGATCATCGCGGCAGGCTCTGACCAGCGAAAGCCGATTCGATCCGCCACTTCAAGGCCATGCAACCCTGCGAGGGGCAAGAGTTCCCGCGCGCCGGGCTTCCACTCAGAAGACGGTAAAGGTTTGGCGCATTCATCTTGCAAATAGTCTTTCGGTAAATGCGACAAAAACTCGAGCTGTCCCAATTGTGCCCAGCACGCCATCAAGCGCAAAAACGCCGCTTTCGCATCAGGCTTATTGCTGCGCCATAAGTGCCATTGCACTAGCCTCTGTTGCCCGTTGGCGCGCAACCGTAACAATGCTATGACCACCGGCAACGGCAACATCCGGCGCATCAACCATCCGGCAGTCGCGCGCCAGGGCCAGCGAGACCATCGCTTTCGTCCGCCCATCCCGCCCTTATCTTTTGCCCCAAACGTTTGCCACCAATCCGCCAGCAATAACCGCGTCATATTGGCAGCTACCTGCGGATTCCAAGACTGTCGCTGGTTCCATTCGGGGGCTTCATCAAACAAATCGCCGCAAGGGTCATGATTAGCCGATTGCGCAAACCGCATCTGCCCCGCCACGAAATCAAGGGTGAATTCCTTGAGCGCATCCAGATTGCCGATGTAAAGATGATGAACGGCAGGCCGCTCGTCATAACCCATCTGATAGCCCTTGCGATAGAGCCGCGCCGCGAAAACCCATTCCGCAAAGTGAGTGAATTCAGACTCAACGCCACCCACCGCCCAATAGGCTTCACGGCGAATGACCAGACACTGGTCAAGCACCTTCAGCCACGGATGTTGCTGCATATTGCGCTGAATATCTGCCGTATACATTTCCGCTTCGATCTCAGAGAGCAGATTGTGGGTCAGCGGAATCGAACGGCAACTGAACCCCGCCCATTGGCTGCGTTCTGCCAGCACGGTTACGCATTGTTCGAGAAAATCGGGTTCGGGCAGGCAATGGGCTTCGGTGAAAACGAGAACATCGCCGCGCGCTTCGTGGGCGGCCTGCGACACCAGCGCCATGTCGTGTTCACACGGCAAGCGAATCCAGCGGTCGTGCGGAGCCAGATATTTTGTCAGTCGCGCAATCTCGGCTTCGTCAAACTTGGGCGGGATTGATAGCAATAGCTCAAAGGATTTGCGCGGAAAAGTCTGGTCTTGCGCCCAGGCGCTCACGCACTTTTCGGCCATGTCGCGGTGATATTCGAGGGGGATAATGATTGAGAATTTCATGTGGGTATCGCGTGTGTGGCGCTAATCTAACAAAGCCATGTAGTTCTGAATAGCCAGTTGACACACTTTAGTTCCATACAGACAATGCGCCTTCATTTTTTATGAGGTCTTTACTAAATTCATTCGAGTAGAGGCGCGGCTTGCAAGAGTAACTCATCTGAGAATGCGAAGTTCAGAGACGATGAGCGAAAGGGTAAAGCCGCCGAAGCCGTCGTGATGTTTCGCCGTCACGCGGTTGGTTGTCAGGGCTAAATCCCTGAGACTGTCATCGTCAACTTATCTCAACGATGGCGCGCTCTCGGCAATCCAGTTTTATCGTCGTCTTCATTCAAGGCTTGATACGAAAGGGTTAGCCAGCGTGCATCGTTGGTTAACCCTTTTTTTATTGGCCTTTTTTGCATTTATGATCGTGATGAAATTCGGCGGCACTTCGGTCGAAGACGCCGCTGCCATGCGTCGCCTGGTCGCCATCGTTAAACCATTTTTGCCGCGCCAACCTTTAGTCGTTGTATCCGCGATGGCGAGAGTCACCAACGGCTTGCTTGAGTGCGCGCACCTCGCCGCAAAGGGCGAACTCACCGACGCGCAACATAAACTCGAATCAATCGCCGCGCGCCATTTCGCCGCCGTGACCGAACTCGCCGGAACAGAAGACGACAAAGACGCCGTTGTTGCTGCGTTACAAAACCGCTTCGCTGAAATCAATGCGACGCTCGCCGAAATCGCCGCCGCAGGAGAATGGACGCCGCGTTTCTCTGACGCGATTTCGGCGAATGGCGAATTGCTTTCTTCGCCGCTTGTCGCGTTGGCCTTTCGCGCCGCCGGAATCAAAAGCACTTGCGTAGACATTCGCCCGCTGATGCGCACCAACGACGATTTCACGCGCGCTGCGGTTCAGTTCGATGAAGCCAATCCGAAATTGAATGCAGGCTTCGCACCATTGATCGCCGCTGGCGAAGTGCCCATCACGCAAGGTTTCATCGGTTCAACCGAAGCAGGCGTCACGACGACGATTGGACGCGGCGGTTCTGATTATTCCGCCGCGATTATCGGCGCGGCGCTCGACGCCGCAGAGATTCAAATCTGGACGGACGTGGACGGCATTCTCACCACCGACCCGCGCCTCGTCGCCGAAGCCGCCAAAGTCAAAACCATCTCGTTTGCCGAAGCCGCCGAGTTGGCTTATTTCGGCGCGAAGGTTTTGCATCCTTCGACACTCTTGCCCGCGATGGCGAAAGACATTCCGGTGTGTGTGTGCAACTCGCGCCGCCCTTCAGTCCCGGGTACGGCGATTGTGCGCAAAGCTCCGTCGGGCGGCGCGCTGGTCAAAGCGATTGCTTTCAAGCGTGGCATCACCGTCGTCAACATTACGTCTGATCGCATGCTGATGGCGCACGGCTTTCTGGCGCGGCTGTTCGAGATTTTCAACAAGCACGAAACGTCGGTGGATATGGTGGCGACCTCTGAGGTCAGCGTCTCGGTGACGTTGGACGATACGCGCAATCTGGACGCGGCATTCGCCGACTTGCAACAACTCGGCGAAGTCGAGATCGAACGCGATCAAGCCTTGATTTGCGTCGTTGGCGAACAACTCAAATACACGCCCGGCGTGGCTTCGCGCATTTTTAACAGCATCGCCGACGTGAATGTCTCGATGATTTCGCACGGCGCTTCGGCGATCAACGTGAGTTTCATCATCGCGGACGCTGACGCCGAACGTACCGTCAAAGCCTTGCACAAAGAGTTTTTCAGCGTGCTGGATGAGGCTACGTTTGAGGCTCCTTCGGCGCGCGCACAAGCGGCGGGATAACCATGCAAGTCAGATTACGACCATTGACGATTGACGATGCGGTGCATTACGCGCGGCTGCTCGGCGATGATTGGGACACGATCAAAACGACGGCTACGATTCCCCATCCTTGCACGGAAGCCGCCGCGCGCGCGTGGATCGCACAACGAATGGGCAAGCATCCAAACCTGTTCGCCATTCTGCGCCAGCCCGATGATGAATTCGTCGGCGCGATCGGTTTGGTCGCCAAGCCAGACAATGCTTTTGAAGTCGGTTACTGGGTGGGGCGCGAACATTCCGGCAACGGTTACGCATTCGCCGCCCTGCAAGCATTGATTGAACTGGCGCGTTCGTTGAACGTTCCCAAGCTGCTGGCAGGTACGTTCCCTGAAAACCAGGCGTCGGCGCGCGTGTTGCAAAAAGCCGGATTCGTTTTTACCGGCACTTCCGAAATGGATTACCCCTTGCGCGGCGGTTTGCGCACCAATCACGAATACGAACTCGACGTGGCGCAGGCTTCAGCCTGTGACCCGTTGCGTGGACTTTAGTCCACGCGTCACTTGCTGTTGTGCGAACTAAAGTTCACACGACGTCACACAGGCTGAAGCCTGCGCCACTTGTATGAACATTGCACTCGTCGGTTACGGCAAGATGGGCAGAATGATCGAAGGCATCGCCGAACAGCGCGGCCACAGGGTTGTCGCGCGCTTCGACATTGACAACAACGTTGACGGCGCAGGGCTGACGAAAGAATCGCTCGCGGGCGTAGACGCCGCCATCGAATTCACCATGCCCGAAACCGCCATCACGAACATCTGCCGCCTCGTCGCGTTGAATGTGCCCACCGTCGTAGGCACGACGGGCTGGCTCGCGCATCTCGACGAAGTCAAACAACTCGTAGCCACGCACAACGCAGCGTTGGTTTACGGCAGCAATTATTCCATCGGCATGAATTTGTTTTTCAAACTCGTACGCGATGCGTCGGCGCAGTTTGCGCGCTATGCAGAATACGATCCGTATTTGTTTGAGGCGCATCACAAATTCAAAAAGGACGCTCCGTCAGGCACTGCACTTTCTATCGCACAACAGGTCAAAGCGAGTTACGGCGAACGCACGCCTGACTTTTCTGTGATTCGCGCCGGACACATTCCCGGCACTCACGAAGTTGGCTTCGACAGCGAAGCTGATACGGTCACGCTCACGCACGTCGCACGCTCGCGCGCAGGCTTCGCCTCAGGCGCAGTGCTGGCGGCAGAACTTATCCAAAACAAAAAAGGCTTTTACGAATTTCCCGAATTGTTATTCGCTGAATAGGCTGCATCTCCAATCTCAAATTTGAGATTCGCAAAGGAAAACCAATGGCATCTATCAATCAACACATAGGGCAAATCAAAGGCTGTGGCACCGCAATCGTCACGCCCTTCAAGCAGGATCAATCCCTTGACGAAGCCGCGTTGCGCCGCCTCGTCGAATTTCAAATCACCAACGGCGTAGACTTCCTCGTCGCCTGCGGTACGACGGGCGAAAGCGTCACGTTAAGCGAAGACGAACAAGCGCGCGTCGTCGAGATCACTATCGAAGCCGCCGCCGGTCGCGTGCCGGTGCTGGCTGGCGCGGGCGGATACAACACACGCGAGAATATTGAAAAGACGCACCGCTATGAAATGCTCGGCGTTGACGCGATTCTTTCGGTCACGCCTTATTACAACAAACCCGGGCAAGAGGGCTTGTATCAGCACTTCCGCGCGATTCACGATGCGACGGCGTTGCCGATCATGCTTTACAACGTACCCGGTCGTACCAGCGTGAATATGGAACCCGCGACGACTGCGCGCCTCGCCGAACTGCCGCGCATTCACAGTGTCAAAGAAGCCTCGGGCAACATCTCGCAAATCGCCGAAATCGCTGCACTCACTGAAGGCATGGATTTCAAACTCTTTGCCGGAGACGACAGCGTCGTGCTGCCCGTCGCCGCGCTCGGCGGCATTGGCGTAGTCTCAGTCGCCTCAAACATCGCTCCCAAACAAGTGAGCGATCTTGCGCACCTGTGCCTCGCGGGCGATTACGCCGCCGCACGCAAGTTGAATAACCAACTCACGCCGCTGTTCAAAACGCTGTTTATCGAAAGCAATCCGATTCCGGTGAAAGCTGCACTGGCAATGGCGGGCTTGATCGAAGAAGTCTATCGCTTGCCCATGGTGCCGATGACGTCAGGCAATCGTACGAAGCTGGAACAAGTGCTGATCGAAGCAAAAATTCTCGGTCAAGTGGCTGCGCAAGCTGGGGCCTAAAACGAAAGGCAGCGTGGGCGGGGCGGCTTTAGAATTCCGGCAACTTGCCGCCGTGACCGTTCACTTTGGAAATTTTGCGTCCGCGCAAGCGCCGTTCGTAATCGTCAACCATTTCGCGCAACTGGGTCGAGACACGCTGCAACCTTACGCCCGTGTCGGTGAGTTCGAGCATTTCCTGCTTTTCGGTCAGCGATAAATCCAGGTAAGCCGCGAGCATAAAGCTGAGTTCCTGCGGGTCTTCGGGCAATTCAGGCAGTTCTTCTTCGCGCTCGTTTTCTTTGATCTGTTGCGCGAGTTTGGCGATGCGAGTGAACAACGACTTGGCCTCAGCGGTTTCTGCTGAATAATCTTCAAAGGCGGTTTCGTCTTCAAAAAACTCTACGCGCGCTTGCAGGTAAGGCTCGCCTTCTTCGTAATCAAGCAAACGAAAGCGCTGCTCGCCTACGCACAGGATGTTCGCGCGGCCATCGTCCATTTCCTGCGCGATGACGACTTTGGCGGTACAACCCACGCTGCCCAACAGCGGACGCGCCGTCGCTTCGCCCAGCACCGCCACAATGCCGAAAGTCTTATCGCCCGCAATCACGTCTTTGAGCATATGGCGATAGCGCGTCTCAAAAATATGCAGCGGCGTCACCACACCAGGAAACTGCACAATCTGTAGCGGAAATAATGGAATCGTAGCCATAACGTTTAATCACCGACTTGCAACACAGCGAGAAAGGCTTCTTGCGGAATATCTACTTTACCGACGCGCTTCATGCGTTTTTTGCCTTCTTTTTGTTTTTCGAGCAACTTGCGTTTGCGCGAGATGTCGCCGCCGTAACACTTCGCCAATACGTTTTTGCCCATCGCTTTGACCGTTTCGCGGGCGATGACGCGCGAACCAATCGCCGCTTGAATCGGGACTTCAAACATCTGGCGCGGAATGAGCTTGCGCATTTTGTCTACGAGTTGGCGACCGCGATGGTAAGCCGTGTCTTGATGGATGATGAGCGAAAGCGCGTCTACGATTTCGCCTGCGACGAGCATGTCGAGCCTGACAAGTTTAGAAGTCCAAAAGCCCGCGAAGTGATAATCAAGCGAGGCGTAACCGCGCGAAACCGATTTCAAACGGTCGAAGAAATCCAGCACGATTTCGTTGAGCGGCAATTCATAAGTCAGCTTGACCCGCGTCGGCGTGATGTAATCGAACCCTTTCTGAATGCCACGTTTTTCTTCGAGCAGGGCGAGAATGTTTCCGATGAATTCGTCGTTGGTCATAATCATCGCTTCGATGATCGGTTCTTCCCATTTGGCGATGTCGCCCGCTTCGGGCATTTTTGAGGGGTTGTCCACTTCCATCACTTCGCCTTTCACCGTCGTGATGCGATAGCGCACGCTGGGCGCAGTCGTGATGAGATCAACGTTGAATTCGCGCTCTAAGCGTTCCTGCACAATTTCCATGTGCAGCAAGCCTAAAAATCCGCAGCGAAAGCCGAAGCCCAGCGCCGCCGAAACTTCCGGCTCAAAGAAAAACGACGAATCATTCAGCCGCAGCTTTTCGAGCGCATCGCGCAAATCTTCGTATTGATGCGACTCAATCGGATACAAACCCGCGAACACCATCGGCTTGATTTCCTGAAAGCCGGGAAACGGTTCAAGCGTACCGCGCGCGGCTTCGGTCACGGTGTCGCCGATGCTCTCGTCGGCCACAGTCTTGACGTTGGCGACGATGAAGCCGACTTCGCCTACGCCGAGCTTGTCAATCGGGCGCGGCTTGGGCGTCAGCACGCCGAGGTCTTCGACTTCATGCACAGTGCCGCGCATCATCAGGCGAATTTTCATGCCGCGCCGCAGTTCGCCGTCAATCACGCGCACCATCACGATGACGCCGCGATAAGGGTCAAACCACGAATCGAAAATCAACGCCTTGAGCGGCGCGTCTAACACGCCACTCGGCGGCGGTACGAGTTCAACGATCTTTTCGAGAATCTCATCAATGCCGATGCCCATCTTGGCCGAAGCCATCACGGCGTGGTCAGAGGGAATGCCTACGATGCTTTCGATTTGTTCGAGCACGCGGTCAGGTTCAGCGCCGGGCAAATCAATCTTGTTGAGTACGGGGATGAGTTCGAGGTTGTGGCTGACGGCCAGATAAGCGTTGGCAAGGGTTTGCGCCTCTACGCCCTGGCTCGCGTCAACGACGAGTAAGGCACCTTCACAGGCGGAAAGGCTGCGCGAGACTTCGTAGCTGAAATCTACGTGGCCGGGCGTATCAATCAAGTTGAGAATGTAATCCTTCCCGTCCTTCGCCGTGTAATTCAACCGCACGGCATGCGCCTTGATCGTAATGCCGCGCTCGCGTTCCAAATCCATTGCGTCTAACACCTGATCAGACATCTCGCGCGACTCGAGCGCGCCGGTTTTCTCAAGCAACCGATCAGATAGCGTAGTCTTGCCGTGGTCAATGTGCGCCACGATCGAAAAATTGCGAATGTTTGCTGCCATAAAAGGGTACTGCGTTAAATATGTATGCGCTTGGGATGAATAAGCTGATCCAGTAAGCCGGGAGCTTACCTTGCTGAAAGGGCATTTTCAATTACGTGAGGCTGCGTGAAAAAGGTTAGACGGGTACAATATCGTGATCGTCGTCTTCGAACACAACTACGAAAAAGACCTGCCGCTCGTCTTAAGCGACAGGCCCAAGCCGCAACAGGTCTTTATGAATTTGATCTTGAGCCCGCGACGTCATGCCACAGTGTGGTACGTTCAAGATTTGATACTGAGCCGGTCTACGGCAACCTCCGCAACACCGGCACAGGCACCGCACCCGAACACCTCGCCAAAATTTACGATCCGTTTTGACCACCAAACAAATCGGCAAAAGGGGCTGACAATAAGTTACGGCACCTTGCAAGACCACGGCGGACAGGTTTCCGTGACGAACGAAGTTAACCAGAAGGCGACCTTGCAAATTGCGTTTCCTACTGGGCAAGCTCGCCAGCAAACGGAGACACGCTGAAACTTTTAATTGATTGACAGGCCTAAATACGGAGCGCGCGTCTTATTTTCGTTCCAGGGTGTCTTAGTTTAGTTAGTTCTCAATCCATCAATTATAGAAAAGAGTTCGGTTGTAATGACATTGGCTTTAAGATCACCGCTAATACGCTTATAAATACTCTGCCAATCCTGTCGTTTCAACAATTCCTCATAAGTTCGCGCTATACGAGAAATAACCCACCCTTGCTTCTGGCATTGCGGCAAAATCTGAAGTAAATAGGCGGCTCGCTCTTGGCTGGAGTAACTCTTTAATTTATCAACTGGCCCAATCGTAAAACCACTTGGCCACGCATCCTTGCCAAGCAACGAACTGCCTAATTCTTCTGGCATGTCTTCTCCTACTCCTTTTATGCTGCGAGTTCCGCCATCAACTCGACACATTACAATTCCAGGTGGTGAAGACGAATAAAGATTTAATCGTATCGTTTGCCCAGGCTGAACAGTAGGGTGTGGTGGTATTGGAGCAAATCTGATCCAACCGCCTTCCTTTGAGCCAAAAGCACCTGGCCCCATGGTACCTATGAGAACATTCTCTATAACTACCGGTCTTTTTGGAGAAATATCCTCGCTAAAATTTTGCACGGCAAAACCATCTAGGTAATCACCGCTCGTCTTAAGGCTTTGAACTTCGTATTCGTACCTATAAATTCCAGTGGGCTCTTTTTTCGTCGAAGCCACTACTACTATGTCAACGCAATCAGGGCGCTGGTAGGTAGCGACTTTCTCCTTGCCATCAAAACCTATCCATTTCAAATAGTACTTTCCTGACTTTAGATCGGCCACTTCCAATCTTGGATTAGGATCGTACTGATCTTCTTTTTGCGTCACGGGGTCAATCTTAATAACCCTTTTCGACCAAGTAAGGGGTGGTTTTAGCTCGATTTTCTTCTTCTGCATAGGCAAACGACGAACTACCTGAGCATTTAACGTTACCGCGCTAATACTCAGAAGAAAAGTTAAAAAAAATAATGCTTTTATCATATTTAATTGCCTAAATTTTGCTGTGAGCCTATTTTATTGAGCGGCAATATCAGTCATTGCCGCTCAATAGCGCTTATCAGGAAACCCGTTGCTATGGATCAAATCTTAGATGCCAATGATTGGCAGTCGCAGTTTCGTCATTAACATTTAGAACATTATTGTTGAGAAATATTTGATTAAGTGCCGCCCAACGACTTTGTGGAACATTGGAAGAAGAAACGTCACAATTACGTCCGACTCGATGCTCACCGTGGCTACCATTTTGCCAGTTCGGCGCGATCAACCGGTTTACATTGATATCAAATCTCCCGCCTAACTGTATACTCATGTCGTTATATCCCAAATTTGCAGCAGTGGGATACATCGCTTTATAGGCATTAGCAATTGGAGGTAGGTTAGTAACCGCTATTTGCGTTCCCCAATGGCTCGACGGATGCCAGTTTGTTACACCTACCAAGTCATAGTTATTGCCCGGCTGAAGCGACACCAAATTTGGAATTCGAACAGTTAACGACTGGTATTTGGTAACAATGCTGTTTGATTGTTGTATTGTTGCTCCAATTGAAATGCTCCCCGAAAACTCACCGGCTGTGTACGTGCTGGTGAAGGCACCGCTAGAGTTTGTCGTTCCACTTGTGGCGCTGAATGTTCCTGTAGGGCGCACCCCAGTATGCCCTTGATGCCCTGTTCCAACCACATCGTTCACGGCAGTTTTTTCGAGAGTAACAGTTAGTCCAGAAGTTGGAGGACTTGTTTGCACTGTAATGGTTGACTGCGTGTCTGCCACTGGAATGGCCGGGTCAGCTCCCATAGACCCAAAAGGAATCCCACTTGGCTTGATGCCATTAGCGCTGAGGTTCACTGTAAAATTCACCGCTTGAACTAAACAACTCGCCGCCGCCGCCGCCTCCAAATAGTCAAGTAAACAATCTTCAACTAGCGGTGTGTAGTGTTCCACCGAGAATATATTTCGGATGTATGTATTACCTACTCCCGTTCCTGTTGCCACGCCGCTTGAATTGCAGGTTGCTACCGATGGGTTATCACTTGACCAGCCAGTAGGATCAGAATACTGGTAGCTGTATTGGTTCCCTGAGTATGTGTGATAGGTACGCCAAGCACTAAAAGTAGTGGAGGAACCAATAAATCCAGAGACAGCTCCCGGTACCAGCCAGGTAGAAAGGAGGTTATCAGGACAACACACTCCGCAAGCAGAGGTAGTGCTTAATCCCGTTGCCGCGTTGGGTTGTTCCGCGCGCCCGATGA
>JAYSVR010000195.1:0-21638 GCA_043718445.1 Acidobacteriota bacterium
CGACCGTTAGCGAGGGCTACCTCGGCAATGCGCCCGTTGGTGGCGATTAGCCCATTGCCGAGGTAGCCCTCGCTAACGGTCGGGCTACGGACACGGCGCACGCATCCAATTGAAAATCGCTATAATTGCGAAAGGAAGTGTCAATGACGTTACGAGGGTTACTCACAGACATTCACGCCCTCGAAGAAGACCTGCTGGCTTTTGAGCGCACTTATGGCGTTCGCTCTGAAACTTTTTACGTGGCTTATCAGAGCGGCGAAGAGCCGGAAGACGACGCCTGGGTGTTGGACTTCGGCGAATGGGCGAGCGTTTATCGCACTTGGCTGGCACGGCAGGCTGAATACCGCAACGAAGTGCAACGTTTGCAAAGCCAGCCGCCCAGCCTTACGGGGTTGATTCGGATGGCGGCATGAGCAATTCGCTGAATGAAGTCGGTCGGTATTAACTTAATGCTCGATGTATCTTTCTCAGTGACGTATCAATTCTTGTCCCCATTGAAGCAATTGCCATATGCAAACTGGCAAAACCAGCTACCAATATCTTATTCGTCTTGCGTTGCTCATAAATAACCGAAAATTGAAAATCGGTTTGCGCTTTGCGCACGACTAGCGCGAACTTTTCGACAATCGGTTGTATGTCAGGCAAAACCGCTAATGAAACACCGAAATCAGGAACTGGAAGGGGGCAGTTCGGAGCTTCCTGATTGTAGCGGTCAGCGTTCTGGCTGATTTTTTCAATGCACTCGGCAAATTCTCCTAAATTGTTTACTACGGTCTCAATTTCATCCCAAAACGGTGCAAAGGCATTGGCCTCAAACTCTCTCTGCGCTGTATCAAGATGTTTTGCAGCACCACGAGCGAACTCCGGTAAAGTGAAGAATAGTTCGTGTGATCGAAACCGCAAATCAAGCAAACTATTTTGTCGGCTTTTCTGGGCAAGCTCTAGCGCTTCACGCTCTCGCATTGCTCGTCCTTCCGCTTCTCTTCGTTTTCGTTCTTCTTCTTGCTGCCGTTGAAGCTCCAACCTGTGGGCTTCCCGTAATTTGCCTTGTACAATCGATAACTGCACTCCCACCCCGATCAAAACACAAATAAGTATCGTAAATTCAAAAGTCGTTCCAGCAAAAGCCTTCCCCGCTACAACCTCCTCATCAAAATTCAGCCCATTAACAGGCTTAGCAGTTCTGATATAAATAGTTCCAACTACACAAGCCGGAATCCACAAAATAACGCCAAGTAAGAACCCAGACATAGCGCCGATAGTTGCCCCTTTCAAAGCCGCCCCCGCATACTTCGTATTTGCGTTTATGCTGTCAGTTTGATGCATATTTGCTCCTGACTTATTGATTCCAATATCTGCCCCTCTCAGTTAGCCTTTATTTTGAGTAATTCAGTATCGCTAGTTGTGAATGTCAAGATAGGTAGACATCATTTTTTACTAGAAGTCTTGCCATAGCTTGAGCCATTGGCATCTTTGTCAATTCTTCAATCCAATACCATTGGCCGTTAGGGTTACACTCAAGAAATACATATTTTTCATCTGGGGTTAGTACTAAGTCAAAGGTCGAAAAAGACAAAGAATAATGTTTATTGAAGGCAAGAAGTTTACTACAAATATCTTTAGGAAGCTGAAAAACGGAGTGAGGCACTTTGTAAGAATCAAATGCTCTCCAATCGTGCTTTGTTCTTTCCATCTCTTGAGAATGAATTGCGGCGCAAAAAACTTCTTGCCCAATTATTGTTACCCGAAGCTCAATGTGCTTGCTAACATTTTCTTGAAATAGTGTAGGTGATAGTTTTATCGAATTTGAAAAGCTATTAAAGTCTTCTTGAGAGACTAAATTTGTAAAGCAATGCCATACCTCGGTTTGATTTACAACGAATCCAGAAAAATGAAATGGTTTAACGATGACATCCCAATCTAGGCTTTGTGCAAATTCTTCGGCTTTTGTAGGGCTATTAGTTACCAGGGTTCGAGGAATTTCTAAACCTAAATCTTTTGCTAAACGCAGGTTGGGTAGCTTTTGGCTGGCGTGTCTGATATTCCAATAAGGGTTAATCCATCTTTTATGAGAAAAGAGAATATATAATGAGCGCAAAAAGAAATCGCATTCTTGCTCTATAAATTCTTTAGCGTGTGCTTCAATGTCCTTTTCGTGAACTTCAACCGGCAAAGGTTTTCTGTACCAAACAGTATCGAACCCGTTTTCTGTAACGGCCTTGTCTGAGTCTGTTAGCTTGAAGTCGACCAGCCATCTTTCACAGTTAAACAACTCGACATGGAAATCAGAGTTGACCATTAAATCTTCTGTATTGAGCCGAATAACATCACAGCCAAGTTTTCTAATTTCCAGAATAACAAAATCTGCGTGAACATCTTCTTTACTGGTGATTATCAAAATTGGTTTGCTCATACAGGCTTGATGGAAACTTACTGAACTTGATATGCAATAAAAAAGAGAAAAACGAAGATTAGGCAACCACTAGAGGCGGCTGCCCTAAAGTATGTCGGCGAAGCTGGTCATAGTTTTTGGATATAGGATGACGCCAAGCGGCAGCGCACTAATAGGCGTTAGTTAAATCGCACTCTTATTCTTATCACACAACAGGGTTACTGGCTTTCGTCGTTCTTGGTATCTTCATCGCTGTCAGCATACCCAGGGAATGTGTTGGTTGATGTTCTCACGCTTGTGCTAGTTTGGCCTGCTACGGGCGAGACTAAACTTTCATCGTTAAGTTGCTTTTGGGGATTGTACCGAAGTGCTTGCCTAAGTTCCTCACTCGACATTCCCACAAAATTCGGCTTGACCGCGAAGTGCATCGCAAAAGGAAGGTTTTTGGGACAGGTTTCGCTTTTGCCTAATGTTGTTTTCATAGAAAATCCTCTCAGATGTGGAATGGTTGAACAGATTTGCGGGTTGTTTGCGACAGCTATTAAACTCCCGCGTAATCCGCACTAACAAATAGTCACTTGTAGATTTAGTCAGAAGGCAGATTCTGGCTAATGCTCCGTACTCTACGCGAAAATACCCATGTTGAAATGTGAAAGCTGACTCTACACAGTCAAGACCGCAAGGACAAGAAGAGCGAGACTAAAAGACTCGCCAGTGAAAACTCTTGCCAACGGTAACATCACACCTAAATATCACCGTCAATTCAACAGTTCAATCGTTCTGTTGAACTCGCCTCTTTGCCATCTGAACGCAACGCAATAGCCGATCTGTTTCACCCATCCGACTGAGATTTTGAAAAAGCCCTTATTCCCCGTCGTTTTTACTCGACAAAATCGGTCTAAAAAAACACTGAAGTGTTTCACTCGCAAATCTCAACCGACAAGATTGAACGCCAAATTTCGCCAATGTTCAAGGGCGTTTGCGCGTTGGGGTAGCTGAAGCTGACATTTGCTTGTTGAAGGCTTATGAAAAAGCGAAGCCGTGCGGCTTCGCTGTTTTGGAGCATGTTAGGGAACCGTGATGGTCGCCTGCATCACTGCGCCCTCTGCCGTGAGCGAACGCAGCGCAAAGCCCGAAGCCGCACCGTTCGCCCAACGCAACGTAGTGTGCGTGGGGTCGGCGTCGCTCGAACTCAATTCATAACCGACGGATGAATCCCACAGTTGAATTGCGCCGAACGCATTCGCCGGAGTGGTGAACGGACGCAGCAGTTGAATGGCGCGCCGTCCGCCGCCGATGGTGGCCCAGACGGTGGCGGCGACGCCGGGCGGAGCGGGCAGGATGTCAATCAACGCTTGTTTCTCAGTCACGCGCCAGACGGCGAGGCCTTGATCTTCGATGTTGCGTTCGTATTGGCTGGTGCCGCGCCAGCGATTTTCGACGATGAAGTATTCGTCAGCGCCGCGTGCGGGATCCATCAGAATCCATACGCTGTCGGGTTGTCAGAGAGGGACGCTCCCGCAAACCATGCTCCCTGTCAAAGAATTGAAAATGGAGAAGGGAGAATGAGTTGTTTTGCGTTATCGCCTTTGACCGGTTTGTGTCGCCGCCCACTGTCGCAACAGTTCTAATGAGTCAGTGCTTTTCGTAACTAATGAGCAGCACCAAGTCTTCTTTGCCTTCCTGCTTCAGTCCATGCGAACTGCCCGACAGCGTCAAGACGGCATCGCCCGCTTTCACAGGAAATTCCTTGCCGTTCATTTGCATCGTGCCCGTGCCGCTGAGGAAGTAATAGACCTCGCCCTCTTTTTGCAGGTGATAACCAATCGCCGCGCCCGGATGCAGTACGCGCTTGCGCACGACGTATTTGAACGAAGCCTCTTTGTCGAAAAAGCTGTAACCCGTCGAACGTCCCGGCCCGCCGTGCGGTGCGCCGCCCGTCTGTTTCACGTCGGCTTCGCGTTCGATGATGTACCCCGGCGAAGGCACAGTGCTTTGCGCTTGTGTGCCTTGCGCTTGCGTAAACGACCGAGCCGTAAAGAAAGCTCCGCCGACTAAGCCAATCATAAGTGCGAGTGAGATGATGAGTGTTTGTTTCATACGTTTCCTTGTTCCAATTGCCAGCGACTGGCGGGTTTACCGTCGCGATATTTGATTGCTGCGATTGCCACCGCGCCAAGCAGTGCAACAACGGATAGGATGAGAAATCCTTGCGCATAACTGCCGGAGTTTTCGCGGATGCGCGCGACCAGCCAGGGCGTAGCGGCTTCGCCTACGGCGTCGCTCATAATGATTATGCCGAGGATGCGGCTCAAACCCGCGAGTCCGAAACATTCCGCCGTCATCAGCGGAATCAACATGTAATCTCCGCCGAGGCCAAAGCCGAAAGTGACTGCGAATACATAAAGCAACACCGGCGTCGTTTGCGCCCACACCAACAGCGGAATCGAAAGGCCGATGAGCAAAAAGATAGCGATCATTACGTCTTTTTTGCGAAAGCGATCAGCCGCCCAACCGGTGGTGAGGCGTCCGGCAATGCTAGCGAATAGCACAATGCTCGGATAAACCGCCGCCGCGCTTTTGGCCTGGTCGCTCGATTTGGCGATGTCGGCGAGATAGAGCGGCAGGTTTTGAATGATGCCGCCGACGGCGCTGATGCTCATGACGCTGCCGATTGCGAGCAACCAGAAAGCCGGCGTGCGAAAGACCTGCGATAACTTGGGCGCTACGGCGGCGGGTTGATTCGTTTGTGCGGGTGCGTCGTCTCCGTCGGGGAACTGCCCCAAGTCGGCAGGTTGGCGTTTGACGACAAAGAGCGCGAGCAAGAGCAGTGTGACGAAAATCAATCCGGCCAAAATCGCCAACGCGCCGCGCCAGCCGTAACCTTCACGCAACCACTTCACGAGCCACGGCACGACGGCTCCGCCCGCGCCGATGCCTACGTAAGCGATGCCCATCATTCGTCCGCGCAACCGATTGAACCAGTTTGAAATGAGTACCTGACAAGGCAACGGCCCCGCACACAGATAGCCGAGCGCGTTGAAAAAGAAAAAGCCGTAAAGCGCATTGAGCGAATTCATCTGGCTGAAGCCGAACAGCGCGATAGCGGCGAAGGCTGCGCCCGCGACCATCACGACGCGCGGGCCGTATTTCTCAAACGCCCAGCCCGCGAGAAAGCCGAAGATCGGCCCAATGATGATCTTGCTCAACGTATTGCCCCATTGAATCTGATCGCGTCGCCAGCCGAATTCGCGCACGTAGTCGGGATAGAACTGCGGCAAGCCGTAGGTGATAAAACCGACGATCATCATCATAAAAATGAATGCGGCAGCCGTGATGTACCAGCCGTAAAAGCTGGTCGAAGGGACGCGGTCAGCGTTTTTGCTCATGTTTTACCTGTGTTTTGAGTGGTAGTTGAACCGAAATGGAGGCGCAAAGTAGCACACGCGCAGAGGGTTGTCCTGTGGGTGGAAGCCAGTTTTCTCAAAATTTTTAGCGACACGCAGAGGCGGTTGACCCTCTTGAGGGTGATACCTATAATGCGCGGCTTCGTCAGTGAACCGTTTAGCTAAAAGGAGAGTCATCAGTGGCATACGCAATCATCCGTTCGGGTGGCAAGCAGTTCCGTGTGAGCGCCGGAGAAATCGTGCGCGTTCCGTCCCTGGCCGATAAGAACGAAGGCGACGCAGTCGAATTCGAAGTTCTGGCTACAGGCGATGGAGGCAACGTACAAATCGGCAACCCCGTTTTGACGGGCGCTAAGGTTACGGGAACCGTCGTCAAAAATGCGCGCGGCCCGAAAATCATCGTTTTCAAATTCAAACGCCGCAAGTCGTTCAAGAAGATCAAAGGCCATCGTCAGGGTTTCACTGCGGTGAAAATTGACGCCGTCGCCTAAATCCCAAGGGAGTTTCTAAGTCATGGCACACAAAAAAGGTGTAGGTAGTTCACGGAACGGACGCGACTCTAACTCGCAACGCTTAGGCGTTAAACGCTTCGGCGGACAGTTGGTGTCGGGCGGTTCGATCTTGGTGCGTCAACGTGGCACGCGCTTCAAACCCGGCACGAACGTCGGCATCGGCAGCGACGATACGCTTTATGCCAAAGTCACTGGCATCGTGAAGTTTCAAGACAAAGGCCGCAAAGGCCGCTTCATCAGCGTGTTTCCGCCGGTTGCTCTGGCAGAAGTTCTAGTACCGGCCTAGAGTTAAGTTAGTTGGCAGTCATTTTGCAGTCTTAAAGATGTTTATAGACCGCGCGAAAATTTACGTGCGAGGTGGCGATGGCGGCAATGGCATTATGGCCTTTCGCCGCGAAAAGTTCGTCGCGCACGGCGGCCCCTCGGGCGGCGACGGCGGCAACGGCGGTTCGGTTATTCTCGAAGCGACCGAAGGGCTGAATACGCTGCTGCATTTTCGCTACAACCCCGAACATCGCGCTGATCGCGGGCGACACGGCGAAGGCTCTAACCGCCACGGACAAGACGGCAAAGATACTATCGTGCGAGTGCCGGTCGGTACGGTGATTTATGATGAATTGACCGACGAAGTCATTCACGATTTCACGCATGCGGGCGAACAGTTTCAGATTGCCAAAGGCGGACGCGGCGGACGTGGCAACGCGCAATTCGCTACGTCAACCAATCGCGCGCCGCGCCACCACGAAGACGGTCGTCAGGGGCAGGAACGCTGGCTTTTAGTTGAACTCAAGCTTATCGCCGATGTCGGCTTGGTCGGCTTGCCGAACGCTGGCAAGTCTACGTTAATTTCTCGCATCTCTGCCGCACGGCCCAAGATTGCCGATTATCCTTTCACCACTCTCGAACCTCATCTAGGCGTAGTTGATCTGGGAGATTATCGCTCCACCGTCGTGGCAGACATTCCCGGTTTGATTGAAGGCGCACACGAAGGCGCAGGCTTGGGCGACCGATTTTTGCGTCACGTCGAACGCACTCAAATGCTCTTACATCTCGTAGAGGTTTCAGGGATGGCCGCCGATCCGATCAAAGACTATTTGACGGTGACGCACGAACTCGAAGCCTATAGTTTAGCGGTTGCACGCAAGCCTAAGCTCGTCGTCGCCACCAAACTCGACGCGCTGGATGACGAAGCCAAGCTGGATGAGTTCAAGGCGTTTTGCGAAGGGCAAGGCTTGGAGTTTTATCAGATTTCAGCGGCGACCGGTTTGGGCTTGAAAGAATTGGTCTTTGCGATTAGACGCAAGCTCGACAGCTTGCCCGCGCAATCGCAAACCGCCGAGCCTGATTATGTGCTCGCGATGGCCTGAATCAGTGGTGGAACAAGATGGTATCTTGTGCCTGATTGTGCGGAACAAGATACCATCTTGTTCCACAGCTAATTGAGGAACCTTGATGAAGCGGCGACGCATCGGCGTTTATGGCGGTACGTTCGACCCCGTGCATCGCGGGCATTTGAGCGTAGCCCGCGCCGTGCTGGAAAACTTCGCACTGGACGAGTTGCTGTTCGTACCGGCTTTCGTGCCGCCGCATAAACGCGGACGCGAAATCAGTTCGCCGCATCATCGTTACGCGATGTTGGCGCTGGCGACGCGGCACGAACCGTTGATGCGCATCTCGACTATCGAACTTGATGCGCCCGCGCGGCCTTACACGGTTGAGACGATGGCGAGTTTGCAAACGCAAAACGCCGAAGCAGATTGGTTCTTTGTGATGGGCATGGATTCGTTTCGTGAAGTCACGCTGTGGCGCGCATACGAAACCTTGCTGACGAATTACGGCATCATCGTCGCGGCGCGTCCGGGTCACGAAAACGATGACGAAGCGCGAGGCAAACACCTTGCGCCTACGTTGCAAGCCCGCATCGTAGACTTACGCGGCGGCAAGCGTCCAACTGACAAGCAACTCGCGACGCCGCATATTTTTGTCACCGATTACGTCGCCGTTGACGTATCAGCAACCGCCATTCGCGCTGCGGTTGAGGCAGGAGACGGCATTAAGAAATTGGTTCCATCCGTCATTGCCGCTTATGTGCAAAAGTATTCGCTTTACCGAGATTCATAGAAGTTCATGACTGAAGTACTGGAAGAAACAAACATCATTGCGCAGGAGTTGTCGGCAGAAGATCAACTCGTGCTTGCGCACGTCACCACGGCGGTCGAAGCCGCGCGCGATAAAAAAGCGTTAGACGTAACCGTCTTGCGCCTGATCGCGCTGACTGAGTTCACTGACTATTTCGTGATCTTTTCCGGTTCGAACGGAAAGCAGGTGCAAGCGATTGCCGACGAGGTTGCATTGCAACTCAAAAAGCAATACAAGCTGCGCCCGTTGAATACCGAAGGTCGCAACAAGGCCGAATGGATTTTGTTAGATTTCGGCACCTTCGTCGTTCATGTTTTCGTCGAAGAGTCGCGCCGCTTTTACGATCTCGAACGTTTGTGGCGCGATGCAGAACGCGTTGAACTCTAAAAGATGAAGCTGCATTTTGTCTGGATCGGCAAAACCAAAGAGCGGAATTGCGCGGCTTTGATTGCTGAATACCAGCAACGCATTGCTCGTTTCACCACCCTGGAAACGAGCGAGTTGAAAGAGCCTTCCACCGTGCGCGATGCTAAGCGTCTCGTGGAGAGGGAAGGTGAAAAGATTCTCGCCGCACTCGAACGAGACGATTACCTCGTTTTGCTCGACGAGCGAGGACGCCATTTCTCGTCGCCCGCTTTGGCAGAATGGATTGGTGCAAGGCAACAGGCGAGCGTCAAACGGCTGGCATTCATCATCGGCGGATTCGCCGGGGTGAGCGAGGCGGTTAAAGAGCGTGTCCATCTCACTTGGTCACTCTCGCAACTGACGTTGCCCCACGAACTGGCGCGCGTAATCCTGGCAGAACAGATCTATCGAGCTTACACACTGTTGGCCGGGTTGCCGTACCACAAATCGTAAAAACTCCCCCGTTTTAGCGGCGGATAATTCATGCGAGGAGAACCGTAGAGGATGGACCAAAAGAAGGTAGCTTTTTTCAAAAAACGGTTGATGGAAGAACGCGATAAGTTATTAGGCGTCGTCAGCCGCAACGAAAACCACGGACGCGAAGCCGATCAGGAAGCGACGCAAGACCCGGCAGACAAAGCCTCGAACTCATACACCAAAGAATTGCTGTTCAGCCAGTCTACCGGCGAGCGCGCCATCCTGATGCAAATCGAAGAGGCGCTCCAACGCATCGAAGACGATGAGTTCGGCTTGTGCCTGGTCAGCGGCGAAGAAATTCCGCCCAAGCGTCTCGAAGCCGTGCCGTGGGCGCGTTACACGATTGCCATTCAGGAAAAGATCGAACGCGGCGAACTCGAAGAAGAAGAGTAGCTGTCAGGTTAGTTTGAATTTTTGCGCAAAGCCCGCACTGGTTTAATGACTGGTTCGGGCTTTGTCGTTTTGGGTAAGCAGGGAAAGAGATTGCGCGAACACCATTGCTACAGATAGCTGCGTCATACAGCGATGATCTATTGGACAGTCACGGTGCATGCAACGCGCGCACTCAATTCCGTCAACGCGCATCAGTTCGGCGTGCGCTCCCGTCGGCGCAGTCTCAAACTCATTCGTAGGCCCAAACAGCGTCAACGTCGGCGTCGCCAACGCGGCGGCTACGTGCGCAGGGCCGGTGTCGTTGCTCACCAATAAATCGCACGCCGCCAGCAAGCCGATCAACTCGCTCATCGAAGTCTCACCCGCCAAGTTTAAGGCTTGCGCCGTTCGCATCTGCGCGATGACTGCTGCTGCGTTGTCGCGTTCAGAAGCCGCACCGATCAATACGATTTGCGCGCCACGTTCTGTCGCCAAACGATCTGCCAGCGTTGCGAAATTTTCCAGCGGCCAGCATTTCGCGCGGCTATTGGTCGCTGCCGTATTCAACGCGATCAGCGGACGCGCGGTGAGGCTGTGCCGTTGCAACAAGGCCGTTGCTGCTTGTCGTTGCGTCGTGCTCGCGGTCAATGAAGCGACGGTATCGCGTTCAAACGACGTACCTGCCAAGCGCGCGGCGTGTTCAACTATGTCCAAATAATCATGAACCTGATGCCGTCCTTGATGCGCAGCGTCGTGCTGCAAACGATGCGTCAGCAACGCCGCGCGTCCGTGCATCGCGTAACCAATGCGCAATGGCACGCCTCCCAGCCAAGCCAGCAACGCAGCTTCAAAAGCATTTTGAAAGAGCAGCGCCAAGTCGAATTCGCGCGCGCGAATCTCACGCACGGCTTGGCTAAACGCCGCGACGCCGTCTTCTTTGCGGCGATAGGGCATCACTTCGTCAACGAAAGGCGAACCCTCAAACAGTCCGGCAGTGAGCGGCGTCACGAGCAAGGCGATATGCGCTGACGGAAAGGCTGCGCGCAACTGCCGCAACGCGGGTGTCGTCATCACGGCATCGCCCAGCCAGTTGGTGCCGCGTACTAAAATTCGTTTGATCTCAGCCATATAGAAGGCGCGGATTGTTGCGAATGCCTATTCAATTATCAAACCCATGAACTGGCTCCCTTTCCCCATCGCGCTCTCAATTGTTAGACTGCCCGCCTATGGAAAAAGCACGAGTTTTGATCGTAGACGACGAACAGGCCGCGCGCATCGGCTTGAGCGAAATCGTATCGGCCTGGGGTTATGAAACGCGTTCGGCGAGCGATGGGCAGGAAGCCTTCGACATTGCGGGCGACTTTCATCCGCAAGCCGTCATCACTGATGTATTCATGCCGCGCCTCGATGGTTTCGGCCTGCTCGCCAAGTTGCGCGAAGAACATCCTGAAACCGCCGTCATTTTGCTGACCGGGCAGGGCACGATTGAAGACGCTGTACGCGCTGTCAAAGAAGAAGGCGCGTTTTATTATTTCGAAAAACCGATCAACACCAAGCAACTCAACCTTGTGTTGCAACGCGCGATTGAACAGTTTTCGACACAACAAGAGAACGTGCGCTTGCGCCGCCAACTCAGCGAACTCGGCGCGTTCGGCAAACTCGTAGGCAATTCGCACGTGATGCGGCAGGTTTACACGATGATCGAACAGGTGGCGAGTTCGTCCGTGTCGGTGTTGATTACGGGCGAATCGGGTACGGGCAAAGAGGTCGTCGCGCAAACCATTCATCAACTCAGCCCGCGCGCCACGCGGCCTTTCGTGCCGATCAACTGTTCGGCGATTCCCGAATCACTGATGGAATCGGAACTCTTCGGCCACGAGCGCGGAGCCTTCACCGGCGCGGTCGCGCGCCGCGATGGATGTTTTGAACTCGCCAGCAACGGTACGCTCTTTCTAGACGAAATCGCCGAGATGCCCGTGATGTTGCAGGCCAAATTGTTGCGCGTGTTAGAAGACCGCAAAGTGCGGCGGCTCGGCGGCAGTAAAGAAACCACGATTGACGTGCGCGTACTCGCCGCGACCAACAAAGACCCGCTCGAAGCCGTCCGTAAAGGCGAATTCCGCGAAGACCTGCTCTATCGCCTCAACGTGATTCACATCAAATTGCCGTCCCTGCGCGAACGCCGCGACGACTTGCCGCTGCTCGCCGATCATCTGGTCAGCGAACTCAGCCGCCGCCACGACCGCCCCGCGCGCGTCATCTCAAACGACGTACTCGAAGTTTTCGCGCGCCATCCGTGGCCGGGCAACGTACGCGAATTGCGCAACGTCCTCGAACACGCCGTCATCGTTTGCGACAAACAGCAAATCGAAAAGCAGCACTTGCCCTCGCTCTTTTCTGAAAGCACGCAACTCAAAGTCGAAGACACCATCACCCTGCCCGTCGGCATCGCGCTCGAAGAAGCCGAACGCCAACTCATTCTCAAAACGCTTATCAAAACCAAAAACAACAAAACCCGCGCGGCGGAACTGCTGCACGTCAGTTTGAAAACGCTGCATAACAAACTGAAAATTTATCGGGAAGAAACCGAGGAGTAACTCATGCTGGCGCAACTGCAAAACTTGGCGCGCAGGCCGTATACGTTGGATGAATACTTTGCGCTGGAACGCCTACCGGAAGGCAAGTACGAGTTTTGGGACGGCGATGTATTTTGTATGCGCAGCGAACGGCCTTTGGAAAAAATCGTTTTGCCCACCACTGGACCGGAGGAACCGACAATGTTAGCTCATCAATTTCAGTCACCTGCTCGGAAACATACGTTGGAGGAATACGCCGCGCTCGAAGCCGAAGGTGACGCTCGTTATGAATACTGGGACGGCACGATTTTGTGCATGAGTGGCGGCACACCCCAGCACGCCTGTCTCAGCTATAACGTGACGTTATTGTTGGGAGGCCAGCTCAAAGGCAGTCGCTGCTTGGGTGCAACGGCTGATCAAGCCATTAAAACTCCCAAGTGGCCGCCCTATCGTTATCCCGATATGGTCGTTACCTGCGGCAAGCAACAGTTCGAAAAAGTGTTAGGGATTTCGGCTTTGCTCAATCCCACCCTCGTTATCGAAGTGCTTTCGCCCGCCACCGAGCGACTCGACCACAACACAAAAAAAGAAGCCTATCAGGATTTGCCTTCCGTTCAGCAATACGTGCTGGTCTCTCAACACGAAGTTCGTATGACGATTTTTACCCGCATTAGCAATACTTGGCAGCGACAGGATTACACCGACCTGCAAGACCGTGTGCGACTCGTTTCGATCAATTGCGAACTTTCGTTACAGGACGTTTACGAGAACGTAGAGTTTGAATAACCCGTTATGCTAACCCTTGGCATTGAAAGTTCCTGTGACGAAACTGCTGCGGCTGTGATTGCTGACGGCACGCGCGTACTTTCTAACGTCATCCATTCACAGATTGACACGCACCGTCGCTATGGCGGCGTAGTGCCCGAAATTGCTTCGCGCGAACATCTCGAAAAGATCGAAAGTGTCGTCGCTACGGCGTTGCAACAAGCCAACGTGACAGCACGCGAACTCGACGGCATTGCCGTCACGCAAGGCCCCGGCCTGATCGGTTCGCTGCTCGTCGGCGTCAACTTCGCCAAAGCGATGGCCTTTGCCGCGCGCAAGCCTATCGTCGGCGTCAACCACATCGAAGGCCATGTTTATTCGGTCGCGTTTGAATTTCCGGCTCCTGAATACCCCGCGCTTGCGCTGATCGTATCGGGCGGACACACCAATATCTTTCTCATCAGCGAACCTGAACGTTATGAGTTAATCGGACGCACGCGCGATGACGCGGCGGGCGAGGCTTTTGATAAAGTCGCCAGACTGCTCGGCCTCGGTTATCCCGGCGGCCCCGTGATTGACGCTCTCGCACAACGTGGCAACCCGCGCGCAATCATTTTCCCTCTCGCTGAAATCAAAGAACATCGTTTGGACTTTTCGTTTAGCGGACTCAAAACCGCTGTGTTGCGTTATGTGCGCGAAAACGCGATTGCACCGGTGAGCGATGTGGCGAATCTTTCTGACCCAATTTTGGCCGAACAAATTCTCGATGTGTGCGCTTCGTTTCAAAACGCCGTCGTCCGCGCGCTCGTGCGTTCGTTGCGCAAGGCGGCGGTCGAACATCAGCCGCGCACGTTCATTCTCGCGGGCGGCGTCGCTTGCAACAGCGAGTTACGCACGGCGGTCAGAGCCTTAGCCGCTGAACTGAAAATTCCGGCTTATATTCCTTCGCCGATTTATACGACTGACAACGCCGCGATGATTGCGGCGGCAGGTTACCCCAAACTGTTGCGCGGTGAGTGCGCCGACTTAACAATGTCGGCAGATGTGAGTTTGCGTTTGCAAAACGTCAATCTGGCTGTGAGTCAGCCCCATAAAAAAGTTCGCTATAAGTTGTAATTCACTGGAGGCCTGCGATGAAGCTACGATTTCATTTTGTTCTGATGTTGATGGTCGTACTGCTAGGTGGCGTTAGGGTCTTTGCGCAAACGGCAACGACCGCTTTGCCTGAGAGCTTTACCAACGCCGAGTTCTCAAAGATGCAGCGCGAAATGTCAGAAGGCGGCGGCTATTTCATGTCAGATAATTTCACGTCGAATGAAACGTCTTACCTGCACATCGTACCCAAGCTGCAACAACTCACAGGGACGGGCGGCGCCTATCTCGGCGTAGGCCCCGAACAGAATTTCACGTACATCGCCAAATTGCGTCCGCGCATCGTCTTTCTGTTAGATATTCGCCGTCAGGCCGTCTTGCAGCACCTGATGTATAAAGCCATCTTTCAGCTTTCGCCGACGCGCACCGAATTTCTCGCGCGCCTCTTGAGCAAGCCGTTACCCACTGAAACCAAAGCCGAACCGAAAACCGCCGAACCCAAAACTGATGAAGTGAAAGACCCTGCGAAACCTGCGCCGCCCAAACTGGTTACGCCCAACGCAGACGCGACGATTCATGAACTCATTCGTTTCTTCGACCAACTCAAAGCGAGCGAAACGGCTTACGCGACGAACCTGACTGAGATCAAAAAGTTCATCGAGACCGAATGGCAATTGCCCTTGAGCAAAGACGATCACGCGGCATTGGATTACGTTTATAAAAATTTTCGGACGGACGGCCTCGACATCGCGTTTCGACTGGATAACGGCTGGAGCACTTATTTCCCGACCTTCCGCGAATTGCTCGTACAAACCGATTTGAAAGGACAGGTCGGCAACTTCCTCGCGGTCAAAGCTGATTATGATTTCGTACGCGAGATGCACCGCAAGAATCTCATCATTCCTATCACTGGCGATTTTGGTGGAAAGAAAGCGTTGGTGGCGGTGGGCGACACGCTGCGCAAATACGGCCTGGCAGTCTCGGCCTTTTACCTTTCTAACGTAGAGCAATACCTCTTTGACGGCGTGTCGTTCGAAGGCTTCGCCGCCAACGTACGCAAGCTGCCACTGACTGAAAAGAGCCACTTCATCCGCGCCGTATTCAATATGCGTTATACACATCCGGCAGCGCTGCCTGGACACCTCTCGACGACGCTGCTGCAACCGATGCAGGGCTTTTTGAAGGATTATGACGCGGGAACTTATCGCGGCTATTACGATGTGATTATTAATCGTTACATCGCACCTGATAAACCATAGCAACGTGACGAAAAAGAAGAAGGCTTCCCGGCGGAAGCCTTCTTCTTTTTGACACTGAAAATCGGGGCGAGAGGATTTGAACCTCCGACGCTTAGTTGCTCGACCAGCAGGATGGCGCGCGCATAACGCTTGGTTGATTCGACCGACAGATCGGCCTGGCGTTCGATGAAATACCAGTCGTCGGAAAAGAGGCGCGCGGCTTCGGCGAGCAGCGCGTTGGCTTTGGTCTTTTCCTCTTTCGCGTCGAAAAGCTCCAATCGGCGCATTGCCGCGCCGTCTGTTTTGGGCAGCAGGCGTTCGTAATCTTTGAGCGCGGCTTCGGCCTTATCGAATTCCTTACGTCCGAGAAAGTCGTAAAAATCGTGTGAGACGATGTCAGGCAGCGTCTTGTCGAGTTGCCGCAACGTTTCGAGGCCGGTGTTGTATTCGTCGGTTTTCTTGCCGAGGTTATAAGCGGCAAGCAATTCCGATTGCAGCAGCGCGCATCGCGGCGCGCGTTTGAGCGCGTCTTTCAGCACGAGTTCGGCTTCGGTCGCCTTGTCGTTGGGCAGGTAAGCGTCGGCCAGCAACAAATAATTTTTCAACTGATCGGGCGCGGCCTGAATGCGCGCCTTGAAAAAAGCCTCGGCGAAATTCTCGATGGATTTGAAAGCGGCTGACGGGCGGGCTGTATATTTTTGCGCGGCGGCGGCGACCTGCAATCCGACGAGCGGTTCGCCTTGCGTGTCGGTCAGGCGCAGCAGGAAATTGACGCGCGCGTTGTCGTCGGAGAAAGCCGTCTTGATGAGCAGGCGGTTCTAGCCTTCCTGCAACGTCGTCTCAATCACGAAGGTGTCTACATCGTTGTCGGTTTCTTCTGAGTTGCGCAACGCGAGTTCGTCGTTGAGCCACAGCTTGACCGAACCCGATGTGCCAAGACGCAATTGCACGGTTTGTTTTTTGGGCGAGAGCGCAAAGGTGTTCGCATAAAAGACCGCGTCTTCGGCGCTATAAAAGCGCGTGAAATCGAGCCATTGATCGGGGCGTTCGGCGGGCGGCGCAAACCATTGCGCGGGCGTGCCGTTCTTACCTTCATAGAGTTTGTCAGCCGCGAAGACTTCCGTCTCAGGCGGATAGACTTTATCAAAACCCGACGCCGACACGTTCTCGAACGGCCCGTTCAACAGCCAGGGCTTGAGGTTGTTGAGTTGTTTGTATTGCTCATCCGATTTCAGCACGTTGCCGCGTTCCCGATAAAACTCGCCCAGCCGTTCGCGCGCCATCGCCTTGAGCGTACCGGTCGCGTCGCCGCCTGCCGCCAGTTTGGTATAAAACGCCAAGGCCTCTGGGTCGCCGCCATAGAGCGCCTCGCGCAATCCGTCGTTGTTCCATTCGGCGAACTGATAAGCCGCATTGTCTTTATTCAGCATCACGGGCTTGAGCGCCGCTCACGCGGCTTGGTACTTCCATTGCAGGCGATAGAGAAAGAACAACGCCAGACTGGCGCGCGCGTTCGTCGGGTCTTGTTTGAGCGCGGCAGTGAGTTTGGCTTCGGCGACGGTCTGATTGTTTTCCTGCAACGCGCGCCAGGCTTCGGCGACGAGGTCGTCAGTGGTGCGCGCGAGTGAATTCAGCGGCGCGCCAACAAGGAGCAAGAGGCACAGCGAAAATACGGCGAATGCTTTGAGCGTAGTCATAAACAGAGAGTCCTTTTGGGTTAATGCGGCTGTCATGGGTTACGAAAACAGGCAGCGTGTTAAGTTGTGATTACTTCAGGCAAAGGGCACGAGCGCGCGCATTCTAGGAAGCCATCGGCGAAACGGCAATCGGAAAATTGTTTTAACCTCGGACTATTCTGCTCTCAATATCCCCAGCGGCTTTTTCACCAGCACGTCCCAACTCGAAACGACGCCGACCAGCATCACTACCAACGCCGCCAACACCACGCCCCATAGATTGACCGAAGGAATAAACCGCCAGCCGATTTCCAATCCGTATTTGCACACCGCCCACGTCAGTGCGATGGCTGCGCTGGAGCCCAACGTGCCTGCCAGCAAGCCCAGCACGCCGTATTCAACGAGCAACGTCGTCACGATCAACTTGCGTTGCGCGCCCAGCGTTTTGAGGATGGCTGATTCATAAAGCCGATGGAATTTCGTCATCGCAATCGAACCGATCAAGATCAACAGCCCGCTCAACAATACGAAACCGCCGACGAAACTGACGGTGAGCGATACGTTGCCGATGATGTCGCGCGCGACTTCGAGAATGTCGAATACATCAATGTAAGCCACGTTGGGGAAGGCCGCGACCAGATCGCGTTGAAAGCGTGCGCGGGCTTTATCCGCCGTGTTCGGCGCAGGGCCTTTGATCGGGCTGACCCACATCGTAGGCGCTTGATCTAACGGCCCCGGACGAAAGACTACGAGAAAGCCGGTGCGTGCGTTGCGCCAGTCTACGCGGCGGATGTGAACTACGCGCGCGATGATTTGCTTGCCCAGAATGTCAAAGGTCACGCGGTCGTTGAGTTGCAGCTTGAGATCTTTGTTCAGCAATTCTTCGATAGAGATTTCAGCTTCTTCATTATTTGTGGAGGGCGTAGTCGGCGAATTCCAAAACTGACCTGCCAATGTGGTTTCGACTTCATCCATCGCGTTGCGATAGGTCAGCACGTATTCGCGCCCCAGCAAGCCGCGTTGATCGTTCACTTGCACGCGGTCAGGGTTCACGTCTTTGCCGTTGATCTGATTGATGCGCGAACGAATCGTAGGAATGAGCAACGGGTCAGCGCCGGTCGCGTTTTTGACGAAGGCGCGCAACGGTTCGACTTGATCGCGTTGGATGTCTACTAAATAAAGGTCTGCGCGTTCGGCGGCGTTGAGGTCAATGGCGAACTCATCCAGCAAATTGATTTGCAACAGTCGCACCGCGACGATGAAAAATACGCCAAGCCCTACGGCGAGCAGGATGATGCGCGTCTGATTGCCGGGGCGATACAAACTGTTCACGCCTTGCCGCACCGCAAACGAAGGCAGCGCGCGCAAGCCCTTCATCCATCGTCTTAAGAGGCGCATCAATAACCAAGCTGCGCCATTCAACACCAGTGTCATCGCGGCGAGTCCGGCTAAAAAGATGGCTCCGACTTTCAGCGAACCGGCTTGCCAACTGGCGAGTGCGAGCAATCCAATCGTCACGAGCAAACTGACGGCGATGCGCAAGCGGTCGCGCCACCAGGCTTGATGCGCGGTGTCGGGAATCTCGCCGCTGCGAATCACGAGAATCGGTTTGATGCGGCGGATTTCAAGCAGCGGCAACAATGAGAAAAGCAGCGAGATCAAAATGCCTATGCCTAAGCCTTGCGCCATCGCTGACCACGTCAGCGTGAATTCGATGTCGAGCGGCAGGCGTCCTTTGAAATACGCGGGTATGGCGATGACTGTGAGTTTGGCGAGCGCGAGTCCGAGCAAGCTGCCCAGCAAGCCAAGCAGCAAAACCTGTGTGAGATAGATGGCGAGTACGCTCGCGTTCTTGCTGCCCAGCGTTTTTAGGATGGCGATGGTTTTCATCTTTTGATTGATGAACACGCGCGTCACCGAAGAAATGCCTATGCCGCCGAGTACGAGAATGACTAGGCCGATCAAGCTCAAAAAGTCTTCGACGCGCGTGAGCGAATTGCTCAACCGATCTTGCGTCGAACGAAACGAACGAATCGAAAGAAACGCATCTTGTCGAAAGGCTTGTTTAAGTTTTTCTTCTAACGCCTGCGCCGCGTTGTCGCGCGTTTTAACCAATAGGCGATAGCGCGCGCGGCTGCCGAAGCCGAGCAAGCCCGCCGCTACGGCATCGTCGTAATCCATAAAAGCGCGTTGCGCAAAATTGAATCCGCCGATAGCAGAACCCGGTTCTTTTTCAACGACGCCACGAATGGTGAAGGCTTGCTCGTTGACGATGACCTGATCGCCGATGTTCACATTGAGCGCGGTGAGCAAACTTTGGCGCGCGATGAGTCCGCGGCCTTTCAGCAAGTCGTGGCGATAGGTTGCGCCTTCGCTCATCACCATCGCGCCGTAATAAGGGAAGTCAGCTTGCACGGCTTTGAATTCAACTAGCTTGGGCGTGACTTGCGCGTCTTTCGCTGATCGTACCCCCGATACCATGGTTGCGGTTTCGAGCATTTCGCTTTGCGCGATGACTTCGGGGGCGTTGAGGATTTGTTTGAGACGCAGCCGAATGGCTTCTTCCGGCAGGTTGTTGGCTGAGACTTGTACGTCGGCGGTGAGCAACGCGCGGGCTTCGCGGTTGACGGCGACTTTCAGGTTCTGTAACAGCGAACGCAACGCGACAATCGAACCCGTGCCGATGGCGATGCACAAAAAGAAAAACACCAGCCGCCGCCACGACGACCGCATTTCACGATAAGCCAGATTGAGAACGAATTGCATAGTTCACTGTACCATCCGCAACGTTCCAAACGCTTCAGGTATGTGATAATTCATCGCGCCGGTTTGTCGCCACGCCACGTACTTGCGATTTGGTGGAGCGCCTTGCAAGCGATAAAAGTTGACGCGCAATTCATTGTCGGCGGCTGCCGCTCGCGTATCAATCTTATCCATCGGAATGCGCATCGCGCCGTACCAAATCTTTTTGGCGTAATCAATGCTGGCTTTGACTTCGTAACCTGAGTTCCACGCGGCGTCGTGATTGGGCGGCGTAGTCGTGCGGTCAATGAAAAGGTCTACCCACTCGCCGCGCGGCGAGACCTGGAATTCGGTGTAGCGTTTGATGTTTTGAAAATCGCTGCCGATAAAAACTTCGGCGACATCGGCTTCCCACAGCTTGTTGGTTTCGGTCGCCGTTGCGGGGTTCGAGCGAAAATAGGTTTGTTCGTAAGGGCAAATGAACAGCACGTAAAGGTTTTTGTCGGTCCAGCGCGAACGGATTTCGGTGCGATGGCCGGGCGTCAATACGCCAGTCGGGCCGCTGTCGGCGATCACGCCTTTGACCTTCCAGTCGTTGGATTGCGGATCAGTCGTGAGCGTGAAATCAGCCGCCGCGCGTTTGCTGTTGATGACAGCGACATCGTTTTTCTTTTGCGCCAGTACGGGCAAAAGGCAAAACGATAAGAGGCACAAAAAGAAAATTTGCTTCATGGTTTTTTCTCCCGAATTGATAAAGTGGATTGCGCCGCCATCTTCGCGCAATCGCCGTGTCGTCGCAATATGAGACAACAGAGAGAGAGTACGGAGCTTACAGAAACAAGGGCGGAAATAACGGAACAGACGGAAGGTTTCACGCATTGGTTGATTTCTGTTTGTTCCGTTATTTCCGCCCTTGTTTCTGTAAGCTCCGTATTCTCGCTTTTAGCGTTGGCAAGCGAATACACTCGTTACGAAGAAAGCCGTTACTCGATGGGCTGCAACTATTCCATCGTGGCTTACGGCGACGATAACGATGGACTTACGCCGCAACACATCAAAGCCGCCTTTGACGAGATTGATCGCATTGATCGTTTGATGAGCCATTACAAAACCGACAGCCCGCTCTCACAATTGAACCGCACCGCCGCAACCCAAGCCGTCAAGGTCGAACCTGAACTTTTCGATTTCATCGCCGAGTGCTTGCGTTACAGCCGCGCATCGAATGGCGCGTTCGACATCACGGTCGGGCCGCTGATGCGCGCTTGGGGATTCTTTCGCGGCGAGGGGCGCATGCCGACAGCGACGGAATTGAATAAAGCGCGCGCCAACATTGGCTATCGGCACATGATTCTCGATGAGCAAGCAAAGACGATTCGCTTTGCGCGTCCCGGCCTCGAACTCGACCTCGGCGGCATCGCGAAAGGCTACGCCGTAGACCGTGCCGTCGCTTTACTCAAACAGCGCGGCGTACGCGATGCGCTGGTCAATGCCTGTGGCAGCACGATGTATGCGATGGGTTCTGATCCAACGCTCGGCAAAGGCTGGGCAGTGCAGGTGCGCGACCCGATGAACGAAAACAAAACCGCGCTCACCGTGACGCTGAAAAATCAGGCGCTTTCGCTTTCGGGCAGCTATGAAAAATTTTTTGAGTTGAGAGGGAAGCGTTACGCTCACGTGATGAACCCGCGCACCGGATTGCCCGTGCAAGGCATCTTGAGCGTCGCAGTCATCACCGACACCGGCTTGGCGGGCGATGCGCTCGACAATGTGTTTTATGTCGCGGGCTTGGCGCGCAGCCGCGTATTGCAGCGACACTTCAAAGCTGAATCCGTTCGCTTCTTTTTG
>JAYSVR010000196.1:0-2215 GCA_043718445.1 Acidobacteriota bacterium
AACCGTAACGCTCGACGAAAGCCAGTTGGTAGAGTTCGCAGCAGGCGGCGAACGACCGGTGCCGTCGTTGTTGCTCGATGCCGAAATCGTGAGCAACGCCTGCGAAGGCGTCTTGCTGCAATTCCGTGCGACCGATGGTTCGTTTAGCCGTTCGCTTTATCAACGCTCCGTCGTCGAAGCCGAGCAATCTGCGCAAGCTGAATTCGGCATACGGCACGACGAATGGCAGCAGTAGCGCAAGCTGCCGAGCTTGCGTGGCTCTTGTTTTTAACCCCGTTGTCGCAACCCCAAACAACGCAAAGGCAGTTCTCGCGTTGAACTCATATTTTATAAGTTCCGAACAACGCAACCTCGCAGGTTGTGTCACTGATGCCTATGAACCCCTTCTACTTTTTCTTGCTGATAACTATTCTCACGTTAGTTCCTTTCACTGCCGCGCAACACCAAGCTGCCACCAAACTGTTTGACGGCAAAACTTTCAAAGGCTGGGAAGGGAATCTCGAACACTTTCGCGTTGAACAAGGCGCGCTGGTCGGCGGCACGATGAAAGCGCCAATTGCGCGCAACGAATTTCTTTGCACGCAGACTGAGTATGACGATTTTGAAATGCGGGTCATGGTTAAACTCGTAGGCGATCCGGCGAAAGCCAACGCGGGCATTCAATTTCGTACGCAACGCATTCCCAACCATCACGAAGTCATCGGCTATCAGGCTGACATGGGGCAAGGTTATTGGGGCGCGCTTTATGACGAATCGCGTCGCAAGAAAGTACTCGCCGCGCCCACCGCTGACGTGTTGGCGAAAGCGTTAAAGCCTGGCCAATGGAATATTTATATTATTCGCGCCGAGGGCAAGCGCATTCGCCTCTCGCTCAATGGCATACAAACAGTAGATTACACCGAAGCTGACGAAGCCATTCCGCAACGCGGACGCATCTGCGTGCAGATCCACTCAGGTCTGGCGAGCGAAGCCTGGTACAAAGACCTGACCTTACAAACCCTCAAAAAATAATGAACTCACATTTGCGCACTCTAGCGTTGTGCCTGCTGTTGGTTGTTTCCAGCTACGCGCAAACCAAACAGACTTTCCCTACGAATAACTGGCGCACCGCCACCCCTGAATCGCAAGGCGTAGATTCCGCCGCGCTCGCTGAAGCCATCACGCAAGCGCGCGAAAAGAATCTGGCGATTCACAGTTTGCTCATCGTGCGCAACGGTTACCTGATAGCCGAAGCGTATTTCCACCCTTACGACGGCCAAACGCCGCACGACATCGCTTCAGTCACGAAGCCCATCACGACGACGCTGATTGGACTGGCAATTGCGCAAGGCAAGATCAAGTCTGTGCAAGAGCCGCTGGTTTCACTCTTCCCAGAACATCTTAAAGACCGGCAATTCAAAAACGATGACGAACGCAAACGGCGCATTACGCTCGAACATCTGCTCACGATGTCTGCGGGGTTAGATTGCGCTGGGCGCGGCGAACCGGCGCTGTGGAATATGTTTCTCGCGGCTGACAATACGCAATTCATGCTCGACTTGCCGATGGTCAGTGAACCTGGCGCTCAATACGGTTATTGCAGCGGCGGCATGCATTTGCTTTCGTCCGTCATCAGCAAAACGACGGGGATGAACGCCGAAGCCTTCGCGCGCAAGCATCTGTTCGCGCCGCTGGGCATTCGCAACTTGGTTTGGCCGCGCGATCCGCAGGGCGTTTCGCATGGTTTTGGCAACTTGCACCTGCTGCCGCGCGATATGGCGAAACTCGGCTGGCTGTTTTTGAATCAAGGCAAGTGGCAAGGCAAGCAAATCGTACAGGCTGATTGGCTAGCGAACGCTACGCGGTCGCACGTCAAGACGGGCGGCCCGGGTACGAGTGATTACGGCTACGGCTGGCGCGTGCCGACGAATAATGGTTTGGTCGTGTTTGAAGCGGGCGGACGCGGCGGACAGAGCATCAGCGTGCTGCCGAGCAAGAATGCGGTGATCGTTTTCAACGGGGGCGGCTTTGCGAATAGCGAAGTGATGAAACAGATTCTCGCTGCCTTCAAAAGCGATGCGGCGTTGCCTGCGAATGCCGCAGGCGTAGCGGAGTTGCAAGCCGCCGTGAAAGCCGCCAGCCAGCCGCCCGTGGCAAAAGAGCTGTTGGCTTCTTCGCGGGAACTGGCGCTGGCGGGCAAGACTTTTGAACTTGAGCCGAACTGGATGGGCTTGCA
>JAYSVR010000197.1:0-6376 GCA_043718445.1 Acidobacteriota bacterium
TTTCGTTCACGCACATTTCAGCGACTTCGTTGCCACCCAAAATCAAAATCGGAATCACGTTGCGATGGCGGCGGCGATAGAACGTTTGCATCACGCGCAGCGCCGCGCGATAGCCGATGAACACCGCCAGCCCGATGACGAAATACAAAACAAAGACGATGCGCGAATAGGAAAAGGCCGAATAGGTGAAGCCGCCGCGATAAAAAAACGCGCTCACCGTCACGAGCAACGCGCCGACCGAATGCGCCTTGAAGATGTTGATCACGTCATCGCTGAACGAAAACTCGCCGCGTACGCGATAGAGTCCGCGATACCAAAACAGCGCGACCTGAATGAAGGGAACGAAATAAAGTACGCTGAGATAAGGGCCGAATTCGTGATGAAAACTATAAGGCAGAAACGGCAGCCACGGATGCTGAGATTCAAACAAAACCTGATGGCCGGGGTGACGCACCCAATAGGCGAACATGAACAACGCCATCGCCAACAGCCCATCAAACAACACCAAGCCAATCGTGATGAACTTGATCGAAGGTTCGGTCAGCGGAAACAACCGCCACGAACTTTCAGGCAAGCGCACCAATTTGCCCGGCACAGCAATCACACTACTCGACTCACGTGGGAACACGGCCATGCTAAATACTTCTCTCTCAACACTGGAATTTGGGGATAAATGGGCTTCGACGCGGATGCTACGCAAAAGGGTTCTTTGGTGCAAACGGTAGTCGGTAGTCGGTTGCCGGAGCAGAGGCGTTGACTCAACTTTCAGCACCGACAACTGACAACCGGCTACCGACTACCGCTTCTCCCTTTCCCGTAACTCGCGCCGCAAGACCTTGCCGACGGCGCTCTTGGGCAGCGCGTCGAGGAATTCGATGTGTGTAGGCAGTTTGTATTTCGCTAACTGTGCTTTGCAGTGTGCAGTGATTTCTTCGGCGGATGCGGTCACGCCTTCTTTGCATACGATGAAGGCTTTGACGGCTTCGCCACGATATTCGTCAGGAACTCCGATGACAGCGCATTCCTTGATGGCCGGATGCGTGAACAGCACGTCTTCGATCTCGTTGGGATAAACGTTAAAGCCGCTCACTAGGAGCATGTCCTTCTTGCGTTGGACGATATAAAACGTGCCGTCCTCGTCCATGCGGGCTACGTCGCCGGTATAAAGCCAGCCGTCTTTCAGCACCTCAGCGGTTGCTTCGGGCTTGTTCCAATAACCTTTCATGATTTGCGGCCCGCGAATGCAAAGCTCGCCCTCCTCTCCTACGGGAAGTTCCCGCTCGCCGGATTCCAAATCCACAATTTTCATTTCAGTATTCGGAAACGGAAAGCCGATGCTCGCCAGTTTGCGCCGCGCGAACGTAGGCGTTCCCGAACCAATCGCCGTCGTCTCGGTCATCCCCCAACCTTCGTAAACGCTCGCGCCGCTCATGGCTTCAAAGCGTTCCATCACTTCGACCGGCAACGGAGCCGAGCCGCTGTTCAAGCGTTTGATCTTGCCCAACTTGCTCGTCGGCGCATCGGGATGATTGAGCAGCGAAATGAACAGCGTCGGCACGGCGGGAAAATAAGTCGGCTCGTATTGATTGATCGCCGCGAGCAGCAGGTTCGCGTCGTATTTCGGAATCTGAATCTGCGACGCGCCGATGTAAGTCGAATAAACCAATCCGACGATCAAGCCGTAAATGTGGAAGTAAGGAATGACCAGCAAGAAGCTCTCTTTGCCTGGCTGGGTATATTCACGATTCCACACGCGACACATCACCGTCGAAGCCCACATATTGTGATGCGTAATCATCGCGCCTTTCGGCGCTCCCGTCGTACCGCCCGTATAAACCAGCGCCGCGATTTCATCGCCTGCGTTAAGGTTGAGCGGCGGCAATTGCGGTTGCGCGACGTTCGCAATCAAGTCAGAAAAAGATAGCGTGCCTGCTGGCACGGGTTGTGCCGCTTCAGCATGCGCCGAATAGGTATGCACGCTGGTCGCAATGATCGTTTCGATTTTCGTCTCGGCTTTTACGCCCAGCGCAATCGGCGCGAGCGCATCAAGCGTAATCAATACGCGCAAGCCCGAATCGTTCGCCACCAACCCGACTTCGCGCGGCGTATAAGTCGGATTGATATTCACCGCAATCGCACCCAACCGCACAATCGCAAAAAAGCTGATCACGTATTGCGGACAGTTCGGCAGCATGATGCCTACGCAATCGCCCGCCTTGACGCCTAAGCCCAACAACGAAGCCGCCAGCTTGTCAGCCTGCTGTTTGATTTCAGCAAAGGTCAGATGTCCGCCCAAAAAAGCCGTCGCCCGCTGTTCGCCGTAATGCACACTGGCGGTTGCCAGCGTTTGATAAATCGTCTGTTCGGGAATCGTAACCTCAGCCGGAACCCAATAATCGTAATGCTGCAACCACGGACGCTGTGCGTAAGGAGAGGTCTGTTCGTTATTCATCGTTTTCCCTGCTCGTTTTGTCTGGTCGGAATGTGCGCTCGGCTCGGCGAGCGGCGCGCAGCATAGCAAAAACGGCGCAAAAAAAAACCGGAGCGAAGAGTTCGACTTCGCTCCGGCCATGAGGCGGCGGCGGCGGCGTGTACTAAGTGCGCCGGTCTGGCGGCAGCAGGAATCGCGGGCGGGGGCGTGAAATACAGCGGCGGCCAATATTTTTTTTTCAGCGGATGAGGGAGATCGTGCGCCGTTCGCGCTTTACGGAATGTGAGAAACGGTTTCGGCGGCGGCGTAATGAGGGCGAAGCTGTCCCGCAGGACGGCATTTAGAAATCTTTCAAAAAAAAATTAAAAGTCTTTCAAGACTTTCGCGCTCGGGCCGCCTAAGATCAAGCCGCAATCGGGAATCACGGAACATGTTTTGACAATGGGTGAATAACCCGTAGGCTAGGTGGCAACATGTTTGCCACCAACCGGAATTTGCTCGGGGAGTTGGATTCGAAAGAAACCAATGAAGCCGAGGGTAGCCCCGAAGACGCAGGGCTGCCAGTTCCGACGTCAGTTCCGACGTAACTTTTTCAAAGATCAGCATCGAAAATTCATTTGCCTAAAGTCGAATCAGGGGTTGACGCAAAACCAAACCCCTGGTCGTCACCATAGGCATGTTTTTTTTGGCTGGCCTTTTACCGATGAGGGCAATACTGAAACTGTCGGGCAATGGGAAACAGGCAAGGTCGTCGCCTTCAACTCATCATCCGAGCAGTTCGTTGTTCATATCCAGACCATCCGGATGGGGTAGCGATGGCGCGTGGGAATGAACCGCCGCCAATGAACGGGCGCGAGTCGGACGATTTTCCTATCCGTGCCTTGCTGACCGATCCAGTACCTAAGACTTGGAGGAGAAAAGTATGATGCATACCTGCAAGGTCTCTCTGATCCTTCCCCTCGCGGAAAGGATCAACAACTTGAACTTTCGAAAAGGACAAACTGTCAGGCGCACGTCGCGCGGCACGGCTGCCTTCGGTCGCTTGAGCTTACCTTTTGCCTTAGTGGCGCTGGCCGCCGGCTTTTTGCTGGCTACGGTTTCATCGCCTCGAGTGTTTTCTTATGGCGGGTCACATGGCGTGTCACTGGGCAAGTCGAGCTATGTGACGGAAGAAAGTCTGTCACTCTTCTCGTCCAGTGCCCTCGACACTCCCAAGACGGTGTTCAACCGGGGTGAAAAAGCCTGGGCCCAACAGACAGGCTCGCCGCTGCCTTCGCTGGGAGCGCGCCAGCGGCGGTTTCAATGGATCGCGCCGGACGGCACGGTGAAGGAACAGCAGGACATTACCGCGAATAATCAGGCCGATGATTATCAAATTTCACTGACGGCGCAATTGGGAACCTGGCTGGTGAAAACAGTGGATAACTCGAACGCCGGATTTGCCGTCGCGGAATTCGTGGTGCGCGATCCGGCCAATATCGCCGCCAATCTTTCGGTCAGTGTGTTTGGGTCGCCGCAAGTCCCGGCGGGCGGCAGCCTCACTCATCGCGTGCAGGTCACCAATCATGGCCCCGACACGGCGTCGGACGTGCAACTCACCGATATTATCTCGAGTGGCGCGGTCTTTCAGACGCTGACCGGAGTAGCGGGTTGGTCTTGTGTGGGCGGAGATACGACGACTTGCTCGATAGGCAGCCTGCCTAAAGGCGAAACCGCCGTCTTCACGCTCTCCTATCAGATAAGCGACACCCTGCCGGCGGGCGCGCTCATCACCAATGCGGCAAATGTCGCCAGCACTACCACCGAGTTGAACACTGCGAACAATGACGCTACGGCCACGACTACGGTCACGGTGTCAACTTGCACCTTCACCTGCCCGACCAATCTCACGCAGGCTCACGGCGCGGGGATGAACGGGGCGGTCGTCAGCTATACGAACCCAAGCATTGGGTTTGGCTGCGACCCGGTGATTTGCAATCCGACGTCAGGCTCAGTCTTTCCCGCCGGAACCACCGCCGTCGTGTGCAGCAGTGAGAATGGCGGCTCTTGCAGCTTCAATGTCACGGTCACCGGCGCGCTGACGATTATGCTCGAAGGGCCTGATCCGTTGACCGTCGAATGCCACACCGCCTTCAACGAACCGGGCGCGACCGCGTGCGACGATAGCGGCAACACCTATCCCGTGGCTTCGTCCGTCGGGACCACCGTGGATTTGAACACGCCGGGGACTTACACCATTAACTATACGGCGATGACCGGCAGCATCACCGCCTCGGCCACCCGCGTGGTTGAAGTGGTAGATACCACGCCGCCCGTCATCACGCTCAACGGCGCGAATCCGCTGATCGTGCCGCGTTACTCCACCTTCACCGATCCGGGCGCGACGGCGCAGGATGCTTGCGCAGGGCCTAAACCCGTGACTGTCTCGGGCAGCGTGGATACCAGTGTCACGGGGATTTACACGATCACTTACACCTCCGCCGATGGCGTGGCTCCTGGGGCCAATACCTCGACGGCCACGCGCACGGTGATCGTGCCGTATGAATTCGTGGGCTTCCTGCCGCCGATTCACAATCTGCCGGAGTTGAATTCAGTGAATGCCGGTCGGGCTATCCCGGTGAAGTTCCGTCTGGGCGGTAACAAGGGATTGGATATTTTCGCCTCTGGTTATCCGCAGGTGGTTCCGCTCAACTGCGGTGTGACCGTAGTTGAGATACTGACCACCACGACGGCTGGCGAAAGTAGTCTGAGCTATGACCCCGGCACTGACCAGTACATCTACGTCTGGAAGACCGAGGAATCCTGGGCGGGAAGCTGCCGGCAGTTGGTCGTCCAGTTAAATGACGGCTCGATACACGTGGCAAACTTCACGTTCAGATAATAAAGAAATTATGGGAGCGGCGCGGCAACGCGGCGCTCCTGTTCATCGCTCTTAACCATCTAAAATTCAAAAGGAGATACGTTATGAATAAGCTGAGATCGAAACTCAATCTGTTGGCGGCCCTGGTCGCTTGTCTGTTCTGTTGCTCGTTGGCGCAAGCCCAAGCGACCCGCACCTGGGTTTCGGGCGTCGGCGATGACGTCAACCCATGCAGCCGCACGGCCCCGTGCAAGACTTTTGCCGGTGCCATCTCGAAGACCGCAGCGGGTGGCGAAATTTCGGTGCTCGACCCCGGCGGCTTTGGGGCCGTGACGATCACCAAAGCCATCACCATCAACGGCGAAGGAACGTTGGCCGGCATTCTGTCGTCCTTAACCAACGGGATCATCGTCAATGCGGGAGCCAATGACGTCGTGATTATCCGCAACGTCTCAATCAACGGCGCGGGTAACGGAATCAACGGCATCCGCTTTCTGGCGGGCAAACATCTGATTGTCGAGAACTGCTGGATTTACAACGTCACCACGCACGGGATTGATGTCAGTTTGGGCGCGGTGGCGGCTGGTGGCGGACGCCTTTCCGTACGCGACACGTTTATCGAAAAATGCGGCCAGGCCGGTATTCGCGTGAGTGCCACTTCTGGCTCGCCGAGTGCGTCGCTCGACAACGTGCGCATTCAGGAATGCCTCATCGGATACGATCAACTGCTGGGCAGCGGAACGATCAGTCGCTCCGTCGTGGCGCATATTACCAACCAGGCCGTGGTGGCGGAGAATTCGGCGACGATCAACGCCGAAAACACCGTGATGGCGAATAGCGGCACCGGCGTTTCGGCGTTCACCGCCGGTTCCACGGTGCGACTCTCTAATTGCGACATCCTGAACAACACCACCGGCATTAGCATCGCCGCTGGCGCAACCGTCGCCTCCTTCCAAAATAACCGGAATGCTGGCAATACGACGCCGGGTGCGCCAAACTCCCCCCTCTCGCAACAGTAACAACGAGACAGCCCATCTTGATCTGGGTTGCCTCTTGCAGTGCTAACCGACGGCGTGCGAGGCATT
>JAYSVR010000198.1:0-6361 GCA_043718445.1 Acidobacteriota bacterium
CATACCTTCGTCGAGAGTTTTGAAGCCGTCCATTTCAATCGCAGAGTAATGAACGAAGACATCGCCCGTGATTTCGTCGGGTGGTTCGATAAACCCGAAGCCTTTCGCATTATTGAACCATTTAACCTTGCCTTGTTTCTTTTCTGCCGCCATGGTGATTTATACCTCCTGGGTTGTTGATGCGAGGTGGTGATTGACTCGCAAAGTTACTGCCATCCCGCTCATTCGATTTATCGAACTTGAGCGAATGCTTTTCCCCATTTATCACGGTGCATTCGACCAAGTTGAATCGGCAACGCGCGAGAACAAAGACCTGTTTCACTCAAAATAAAAACCGCACGCAAAGCTGGCGCGGCTGCGGCGAAGCTCTCAATGAGCTACCGCGCAAGCCAGCTTTCCGTGCGGCTATTATGTTGGAGAGACAGAAGGGGCTAACACAAATATACTACTCGTGGGTTAGTCGTTATGTTATTCGGATTGTCTGTTTTTAGGTGCGCAAGAATTTGCGCGTTGTGACAAACGGCGCGGATAGTAAGTCCGTCCCTATTGGCTGTCAATAGGCCAAAGACAGTATTTGTTATAAAAACATCCTAAATAATCAATAGCTTAACTATTGAATCATTCAACTTGCTGTTACCTGATCGCCTATTTACTCACCAGCGGCTTGAGCGAACGCCAAACGGTTTCGGTCATACGCTTTTCGCCTTCAGCATTCGGATGAATGCCGTCGGGCTGGTTCAAGGTGCGAATTCCGCCTACGCCGTCTAACACAAAAGGGATAAACGCCAGCTTGTATTGCCGCGCGAGGTCTCGATAAACCTGGCGAAAAGCCGTGGTATAAGCCGCGCCAAAATTGGGCGGCGCTTCCATGCCCGCGAGCAAAACTGTGACGCCGCGTTTTTGGGCGGCTTCGATCATTTGCGTGAGGTTCTTACGCAATTCAGCGACGGGCAGTCCGCGCAATGCGTCATTGCCGCCGAGTTCGAGAATCAAGACTTTCACATTGCCTTCGAGCGCCCACGCGATGCGCCGCACTCCACCCGCTGAGGTGTCGCCTGATACGCCTGCGTTGACGACGCGATAGCCGAGTCCGGCAGCGTCGAGCTTTTGTTGCAACAACGACGTGTAAGCCTGAGCGGGCGGCAAGCCATAACCCGCCGTCAAGCTGTCGCCGAACGCGACAATCAAAGGCCGCGCATCGCGGGTCGCCGCAGGTTTATTGGGCGTCGCTGCCGGACGCGGCGTGATAACTGCGCCTTGTTCAACAGCGTTATTGCTGGTTGTCGTCGAAGCGTCGGGCGCGGCATTCATCTGACATCCGCTGCCTGCCAAAGCGCTAAAAAAAAGGATTCCCGTGAATATCGTGTAGCGAAAAAATCTCTGATTCATTGCTCTTGCGCCTGCTCTTTAAGGATGCGATTTAAGGGTAATTGATGACACCTGCGAACGGCTTTAGTGTAGGGCCTGAAGCCAGTCGCGCCAACTCGATAATTTTTCAGCGCGTACCGTTTCAAAAAATCTCAAAGGTTGTGCATAATGCACGGCGTCCTGGAAACCCGGCGTCCCCATATCTCAAAAATTCATCAAGAATTAGGTGAACGACACTATATGAAAGTTAGACCCTTCGTTTGTCCCGCAGTTCGTATTTGGCTATTGGCAGCCGCTTTTTGCCTGACGGCGTTCGCTCAGGGTGCCCAAAGTGGAAGATTTGCCTTACAACTTAGCGCTTCGCCGGATCGCACCGAAGCCGAGGCGAAGCTCGCCAAACTCAAAGATGATGCGCAAGCCCAAAAGCTGGAAGCCTATCTGGTCAAGAGTATCGTTGTCGGCAAAGGCACTTTTTACCGCGTACGCATTGGCAATTACGCCTCGCGCGCCGCTGCCGAAAAAGCTGCGCAACAATTCAAAGCCAGCGGTGCGATCAGCGAATACTTCATCGCAGCTTACGAAACGCCTGAGGCCGCACCAGTAATGGCCGCAAAGGCTGCACCGACGCCTGCACCACGAGCCGCTGCTCCCGCGCCGGTAACGCCCGCACCAGTTGTGACTGCGCCAAAGGCTACGCCTACGCCAGTGGTTGCTGCGGTGAAACCCAATGCAGCGTCTGCGGTCGCAGTGGTGAAACCCACTGCAGCGCCAGTGGTCGCGGCAGTGAAGCCCAATGCAGCACCCGCAGTCGCGGCAAACGGCGGAATGCCTGCGCTCGGCAATGGCGCGAAGCCTGCTCCTTCGTCGCCTGCTCCGGCTGCGACGAATCGTCCGGCTCCGGCTGCGCCTTCAGCGAACGCGGCAGTCCCTTCAACCACCGCGATCACCAAACCGGCGGGCGTCGCTTCGGTGTTGGGCGGCTATACGCGCTTTCAGGATGACAGCGTCGGTTACAGTTTCGAGCATCCGGCCTATTGGGTAGGCGGCACGTTGAGCGGCAATGACATGCAGGTGCAAAAGATCACGGGCGGCGCGATGTTCAAATCGAACGAAGACCAGGCCTTTCTCAACGCGATCTGGAACAAGCTCGACAAAGCCAACAGTTCCGAACACGACAACGATATGATTGTGGGACTGATTCTGAAGAGCATGGCTTCGGGCAACGGTACGCAAAACATGACCGAGACTAACCGTACGGTCATCAATGACGGACAACAGATCAAAACCTTTTTGGATTTGAAAGCCGCGTTTCAAGTGCCGAATCAACCGTCGCCGCTCGATTTCATCGGCAAGGGCGTTATCATTCGTGCGACTAAAGGCATCTTGCTGGTTGTGACGTTCTATGCCAAAGACGCTCCGCAAACCGTAGCGATGGCGGCTGACCACATCATCAAAACCGCGAAGACACCTGAATAACTTGCGCGTTCAGCGAGCCGCCAAGGTGTAGCGGCCCTGGTCGTCGCACACAAATAAGCGGCTTTGTTGCAGCCGTCGCGCTAAATCTGTGGGAACTGGGGCGTCGCGTTTTAACCCAGCGTTGAGCTTCGCTTGAATTCGAGCAAACAATAAGGGCTTTCCGGCTTTTTCCAGCATCGCGCACAGCAGGTATTCAAACTTCCAGATGCGATGCCACAGCAACGTTTCGGGGGCTGGTTGATCAGGTCGGCATCGCATACGCGGTAAGGAATGTACGGTTTGCCAAAGCCGTTCTGCCAGGTTCCCGTCCGGGGAAATTTTCATCAGACGACATAACTCAGCGAAGGTAAGGGGCGGTTCGGTGCCCGCCACCAGATCACTGACGAAAGCCGCCTCCTTCACGAGAAACGCGTAAGCCCGCTTTTCTTCCCAAACTTTCAATCCGTAATATCCGTGTCCGTAATGGCAAACTTCCGGGTGATCGGGTAAGGCTTCGCGCAATTCGGGCATAGTGTTGGTGGTAAGAAGGCGTTGCACCTGAGGGGCAAGTTCCCCCAGCGAAAGCGGATGGCCAAGCTGGGTCAAAACTTCGGTCACCCGCGCGCGCAGCGCATCCCGCTCTTCCTGGTCCCATTCAGCAAGCGCAAAATGAAAGTAACTCTGCTCGATAAAACGTTCATCTTCGCGCAAGAGGCAGGCCAGTTCGTGCGCGTTCGTTTGTTGAGTCCAGTCACCTGACAGCGCGCCGAACGCTTCCCTGGCCGAAGTGGCGCACTTGCGCTGCTGCCAAAAATCATAAAGCTCGTTTTTAGCCTGCGGCCAGAGCGATTCGGGCAATTGAATATGTTGCCGCAAACCCACCAGGCGCGTACCTAACAAATAGAAGCCCTCCGATGCTGGCAGGTGGACTTCGAGAAAACGTACCGAGGCAGGCTCGAAATCGGCACCGAACTTTTGCTGCGCGGCAGCCACCAGTTCTTCGGGTTTCATCGCACGTTCCGCTTCTGCCAATATCAAGCGAGCCCATTCGCGCGTGTTGAGTTTGCGGTCGAGCTTGACGGGGGCCAGCGTCGGTCGTTCTGGATGGGGAAATTCCACTTGCAAAGACGGCTCAATGCGCAACGCGGTAAAAAACGCTTGCGGCGAGGTCTGGCTGAACGAATCAAGCGCGCGCAGCTGGGCCAACACGGTGGGTAACGGCAGGCTGGCGGGTTCACCGCTCATCAGTTTTCGCACCCGACGCGCAATCACCTTCAGGTCGGCATCGTTGGTGCCTGACTGCCCTTCGAACCAGACCGGCAGTTGAGCCTCTAACTCAGCGAAAAAACGCAGATAAAAAGACAAAGCAAAGCGGCAATCGGTGGCGGTTGCGCCTAACCAATGAGCTAACAACTCAGCCGTGAGCGGGCAAACGCCTGACTCACAGCGCTGCACCAATTGGTTCAGCATCTCCACTTGCGCCGGCCCGCCGCCCCGCCGCAAGGCTTCAATCGTATTACCCTCTAACTGGCGAATGCGTTCGCGCGTCAGTCCCTGTTGCTGGGCTATCTCTGCCAAACTCAGCGGTAACTGACCGTCCCCCCCCAGCCGTGAAATTAAAATTTCCCGTTTGCGGGGTGGCAGGTTTTCGATGCGCTCGTCTAACCTGAGAATAAATTGGCCTAGATCAGGGCTGTGAGCGCTCTCCATAAATTGGTCATATCCACCCGCCTCTACCTGCTGCAACAACTCGTGCAGTTCGATAAGCGATTGTCGCCCACAATTTTTGCGCTTCCATAATTCAGCCAGCGTCTTCCCTTCTAAATCGCTCAACCGCTGACATCCCCACGCTTCTAACACATTGGCGAGACGCGTCGTTAGGGGGAATTGAGCCAGCGGCCAATCCCGCGCCTGAGCCGGAACAGATAGCACAACGGCGAAAGGCTCAATCTCTACGCTTTTGCTCAGGGTCAATGGCTCACGCTGGCTCACCAGGCTAAGGTCACGTGCCGGTTCAGGGCGGGCGACAACCTTGGGCAGCTCACCCGCAACGACCCGACGAATAACCTCTGCCAGTTCATGAATCGTCTTCCTGCCGCAATGAGGATAAGCGAGAATTTCATCGTAACTTTTCCCGTGCAAATCGCCCAGCGACCAGCAGTCCAAACTGGTCAAGACGTGCCCCAACCGCATAGAAAGCGGCAGCCACGATAACTCTACCTGATGGGCGTGCGCCGGAATCGAGATCGTCAGCGACAACTTTTCGCGCCGAACCGGCGGGGCTTCCTCCGGCGGTTCTTCTATCAAGAAGTTCCCGTCAGCGGAATTCAATTGTCCCACCAGGGCCTGTAACTCACCCAGCGCCATCACCCCGCAATTTTTCCCGTTGCTGATGTCGCGATAACTCTTCCCGTCCAAATCACCCACGGTCTGGTAACCCAAATCCTGCAATACCAGCTCCAGCGAAACGGAAAGCGGTAAGCGAGATAACGCCACCTCGTGGGCGTGCGCCGGTATCGAAATAGCTTGTGACAAATGGCTGAGCAGCTCGCGCGCCTGGTCTTTGTTCAGGTATTGCAACTCATCGAAGCTCAAGCGCTTCACCAATTTTTTTAACTCTTCGATGGACGCGCTTCCGCAATTTTTCGCCCTGAAAATATGCTGGTAGTTTTTCCCGTCCAAATCACCCAACCACTGATAGCCCAGGTGTTGCAATACGTTGGCGAGCCGCGTCGAGAGCAGCAACCGAGCCAACAACACGCCGCGCGCGTGGGCAGGAATCAAAATCGCCTGATTCAGATCATTCATATTGGTCACATTTGATATTTGAAATCCGACTGATGGCGATGGCTCGAACGACGATGCGCCAGTGAACGGGCAAGGCATTCACTGGCGCACAACTACTTAGGTCATTTAGATGTCGAGATTCTTCACATCGAGCGCGTTCGTCTCGATGAACTTGCGGCGCGGTTCGACCTGATCGCCCATCAGGATGGTGAAGATTTGGTCGGTCTCGACCGCATCATCAATGCGCACCTGCAACAACGTACGCTTTTCAGGATCCATCGTCGTTTCCCAAAGCTGTTCGGGATTCATTTCGCCCAGCCCTTTATAACGTTGTATGTGCAAATCCTTTTTCGCCGCGCCAATGATGTGGTTGAACATCTCGTCGCGCGAAGCCACTTCAGTTTCAGTCGCGCCTTCGGTAATGATGAAAGGCGGCTGCTGCATTTGTGGCACCGATTTATAAAGTTCGACCGAGCGCTGAAACTCGACCAGCGTCGCCATATCCCGGTTGATGGTGATCGTCGTATTGGAATTAGCCAGTTTGACTGCGATGCTCGAAGTGCCGTGTTCTTCGTCTGACAGCAACTCGGTGTTGTAGCCCGCATCGGCGAGCGCGATTTCGAGTTGGCCGAGCAGTTCGGCGCTAGCGAAGATGCCGTGCAGCTTGCGTCCGGCGGTTTGCAGCAAGCCGTTTTTGCCCGCCATCGTCTCAAGCAGGATGTCTAGAATCTTGCGTTCGCCCAGACGCCGT
>JAYSVR010000199.1:0-6357 GCA_043718445.1 Acidobacteriota bacterium
ATACTGGGAAAAGGAACGCTGCGCGGCTTCTTTTATGGCCTGCTAGGAAGCGGGCGCTCCCAGGCGCAACGCCGCATCCCGCCAGCGCCGCACGCACATCACGTCAAAGCGTTCGCCGCTGAACACAATCTGCTTGATTGGTTGTGACGCGGCTTTCAAATACTCGCGCACTTCCATCCAACGTATCTCGCCGCTCGAATTGCGAACGATCAGCAGCACGGGAAAGGCTTGCTCCATCCAGTAGCGCGCGTGGCGTTCGTCTTTGATCGTAAAAATTTCAGCGCCGTCGCTCTTGCGTTTTTTCAAATACGAATCGCCCGACTTTAGTTGCAGGTAAAGCTTGCGGCCCGTCGCTTCGCCCGCGTCTGATTTGAATTCGATCTCCATATCAATGCCGTGGTCGCTGACGGTGAATTCGCGGCTGAGTTGTCCGGCCAGCGCTACGGTAGAGATGACTTGGCCGACTAGCTTACGTTCTTTGCTTTCGTTGTCTAGCTCATCATCTAATGGAATTGGCTCCTGCGGCTCGTGTTCCTGCTGAACCGTCTTCACGCCAGCGAAATGCTCTTCCAGTTTGCTGCTAAGGTGTGCGGTGATAAGGAGAACCAACGGATTGAGCAGCCTCTCATTTTCTTGCTCTGCTCGACTCAGGTGCTTGCGTGCGTCGTCAAAGTGTTGCTCGGAAATGTCCAACCCTGTCAGCATCGCACGCGTCAATGGTAGGAAAAACGAGTTGCCTTTATCACCAAAGGTGTCAAGGACTTTTTCATACGCTTCACGCTCTTCTTTCCGCTTGTCTGTTTGCCTCATTATCCCGGCGATGTGAAACCAACATTCGCCAATTCCTTCTCGATCATGTATGGCTTCGAATCCTTCAATCGCTCGCTGCAAGCAAGCGATAGCGCGGTCGTGTTCCTCCAACTCCTCAAGGGCCTGCCCTTTGGAAATGATTAGTCTGCGTCGTTCGTGAGCAAATTTTGCGTTGGCAATTTGATCGTCAATGATTTCGAGGGCTGCTTTGGAGTAACGCTCCAGTTCATCTTTCTGCTCTGTTGCCTTTGTGATAAGGCAAAGGTTTCTCAACACATCCAGCCGTTGGCCCTGAGTAAGCCAATCCCCTTCAAGAATGGTCAAGAAGATGGATTTCGCTTCCTCATATTCGCTGAATTCCATAAGTTTCCAAGCATAGTTAAGCCAATACCACCCTGCCCTTTTTGGATTCTTCTCCTGCATGCTCACAGCGGCAGCTTTGTAGAGTGGTCTCGCCTCCTCACGCCGTAGCAGTTTATCTAGCAAGTGGGCGCCCGTCAGCATGCAGGCCGCGACTTTGGTGTGGTCACCAATTTCCTCGAACAGAATGCCTGCTGCGCGAAGGTCTGCCCAGGCAAGTTGTGGGTCGTCTGCGCTGGCGTGAAGTTCTCCGCGCCTAAATAGAGTGTCTGCAACATTCCAGTCGTGGTCTTTGCCCAACTCACGGAAAACATCCAAGGCCCGTGCATACTCCGCCATTGCATCGTCGAGCCGAAAACGGTCAAAGATTTCTGCCCGCCAAAAGTGGCAATTGGCAAATCCCTGTTTTGCCGCACGCTGTTTTTCCTGATCACCGGAGACGTAAACAGATGAGAAGCAATCGTAGGCTTGTTGGATCAAGTCGAGCCCGGCCTCGCTCATTGTTTGCTTTCCTATCGTCTTCTCCAAAGCTGCCAGCGCCAATAGCCCCCAGCCTTCATCAAGTTTGCGTCCGAGCGAGCGGCCATGCTCAAGAGCGCTCGTAATGAATCCTCTTGCTTGGTCAAAATTACCCTTAAGGCGATGAGCTTCTCCGAGAAGTTGAAGTAGCCGACACCGGTCGTCTCCAAGATCAATTGACTTTGCGTCTTGAATGCACTCATCCAAGACGAATAGACCATCATCTAAATCGCCGCTGCTCTGCATCCGAAGCAACGCGGCTTCAAGCCGCGCGCTAATCACTGCGGCCTTGTCGCCTTCTTCCTCTGCACACTTCTGAGCTTCCTCCCAAAGACGGATTGCGTTTTCGTCATCGTGCATCCGAGCCGCACGCCGCGCCTCTTCGATTTTTGCTTTGAGTAGCGGGCTTGTTGGCAGAGTTGCAACTAACAGCTGTTTCGCTGACGAACGACAGGCTTCTAGCAGCTTCGCATACTCCGTCTCGCGCGCCTCCGGCAGCCAGTTGAGGGCAAGCGTATGCGCCAGCGCGCCCTGGCTGGGGGCTTCGTCCAGCCGCAGCGGAATGAAGCGCCGCTCCGGCTGGGCGGGATCGCGGAACCGGAACGCCCCCGCTTCCAACTGCGCCCAGTCTGCGCCGTAGCCCTGCGCCGACAGCAACAACACCAGCACGCGCGAATCTTCCAGCCCGGCCTCGAACTGCGGCTGCCGATAAACGCCTGCCGCAGCCCCGCCATCAGTAAAGACGCCGGGCCACACGCGCAGCCCATCCGCCCGCAACCGCACGGCGATGGCGCGCGCTACGCCCTGGTCTGGGCCGCTGTAACTCAGAATTACGTCGTATTGAAATTCGGTCATAGGTTTTCTCATGGGAGCCGCCTGGGAGCGCCCGCTTCCCAGCGGGCTGTAAGAAAAGCCGCGCAGCGTTCCGATTCCCAATCTCTCGCAAGGTGAATGCTCAAAAAAAGGAAGGCTACGCCGCTTTTCTTACTGCCCGCTGGGAAGCGGGCGCTCCCAGGCCAACGCGGCGCTGCTCCACGGCCAATCGGCGGGCGTAGCGCACAGGCCAGCTTTGACGGGGTTGTTCTCAATGTATTCAACCGCGTTGCGAAAGTGCTTCTCATTGCGAATGTAACGGTCATAAGGTTCTTTTTGCCAGAACTGGCCTTCGCGTTCGAGGTGGTGGTTGGCCTGATTGGCGGTGAAGCTTTTCCACGAATGCACGATCTTGCCGAGTTCGTGACCAGCCAGCGCGGTGAACAATACGTGAACGTGATTGGGCATCACGCACCAAGCGTGCAATTGATAACGCTGACTATCGAAAAAGAGCAAAGCGTTTTGTACGAGTTCGGCAACGGTCGCCTCGCGTAAATAACAACTGCCGTAGCCTTGATCGAGATAATGTTCAATGCGTTGGCGGCGTTCGAGGTCGGCGTCTTTTTCTGACAGGTGTTTTAATTCCTCTTCCCATTGCGCCAATACGGTTTGCGGCAACGAATCGAACAAACGAAAGACGACGTGTTGCGTCAGGCCGATTACGTCAAAGTGCGGAAGGTAACCGCGCGAATACCATCCGCCTGCGGTTTGATTTTTGGGAATCACCTGTTTGTCTTTCATAGCAATCTCCCCTGGGAGCGCCCGCGCCTGGGAGCGCCCGCATCCTGCGGGCTATAAAAAAAGCCGCGCAGCGTTCTTTATCCCAGTCTTTCGTATTGCGAGCGGTTAGAAAAAGGAAGGCTGCGCCGCTTTTCTTACTGCCCGCTGGGAAGCGGGCGCTCCCAGGCTCCCAGGCTAATGCGACTCGCGCGTCACATCCGTGCTGCTTTTGCCTACGAGAAAATCAAAATCTGCGCCACGGTCAGCTTGCAATACGTGGTTGATATAAAGCTGGTAATAACCACGTTTATAACCCAGATCAGGCGCTTGCCATTCAGCACGTCGAATCACCAACTCTTCGTCTGAAACGTCCAGATGCAAGCGGCACGCGGCAACGTCGAGTTCGATGAAATCGCCTTCGCGCACCAATGCGAGCGGCCCGCCCGCGGCGGCTTCGGGCGCTACGTGCAAGACGACCGTGCCATAAGCCGTACCGCTCATCCGCGCGTCAGAGATGCGAATCATATCGGTGATGCCTTTGCGCAAAACCTTGGGCGGCAAGCCAATGTTGCCGACTTCGGGCATGCCGGGATAACCCTTTGGCCCGCAATTTTTCAGCACGAGAATGCACGACTCGTCTACGTCCAGCGCCTCGTCGTCAATGCGTGCGTGATAATCTTCGATGTTTTCAAATACGACGGCGCGTCCGCGATGCTTCATCAGTGCAGGCGTCGCGGCGGACGGTTTAATCACCGCGCCGTTCGGACAAAGATTGCCGCGCAAGACGACCAGGCCGCCTTGTGCGGTGAGCGGTTCGTCGAACGGCTTAATCACGTCGCGGTTATAACAAGGCGCGTCCGTCGTGTTCTCGCCGATGGTTTTGCCGTTCACGGTCATCGCATCTCGATGAATCAAATCGCCGAGTTCGCGCACGACTGCCGCGACACCGCCCGCGTAATAAAAATCTTCCATCAGGTATTTACCCGAAGGCATCAGGTTCACGAGGCACGGCACGTCGCGTCCTAACCGATCAAAATCTTCGAGCGTGAGATTGATGCCCACGCGCCCGGCCATCGCTAACAGATGAACGACAGCGTTGGTTGAACCGCCAATCGCGCCCAATACGCGAATGGCATTTTCAAAGGCTTCGTGCGTCATGATCTGCGACATGCGCACGTCTTCTTTCACCAACTCGACGATGCGGCGTCCGGCCATGTGAGCCAGCACATAACGGCGCGCGTCAACGGCGGGAATCGCAGCGTTGCCGGGCAAGCCCATGCCTAAGGCTTCAACCATGCTCGCCATCGTCGAAGCCGTTCCCATCGTCATGCAATGTCCAGCCGAACGGCTCATACAACCTTCAGCGGTTTGAAAGTCTGCGAGCGACATACGACCGGCGCGCACCTCTTCGCTAAAGCTCCACACGTTCGTGCCGCTGCCGATGTCAGTGCCCTGATATTTGCCATTGAGCATCGGACCGCCCGACACAACTAAAGTGGGCAAATCGCAACTCGCCGCGCCCATCATCAACGCAGGCGTCGTCTTGTCGCAGCCGACTAACAAAATCACGCCGTCAATGGGATTGCCGCGGATAGATTCTTCAGTATCCATGCTTGCCAGATTACGAAACAACATTGCCGTCGGGCGCAGCAGCGGTTCGCCTAACGACATCACGGGGAATTCGAGCGGAAAGCCGCCTGCTTCATAGACACCACGTTTGACGCGCTCGGCGATGTCGCGGAAGTGGGCGTTGCACGGCGTCAATTCAGACCACGTATTGCAAATGCCGATCACCGGTCGCCCGTCAAACAAATGATCGGGCAGTCCCTGATTTTTCATCCAACTGCGGTGAATGAATCCGCCCTTATCGAGCGGGGCAAACCAGTTGCGTGAACGCAGGTTGGGTTTCTTTTCGTCAGACATGAATGATTTCCTTTAGGTGGTGCGCCAGCGTCCCGCTGGCAGTCGGATCGCGCGCATCTTGCGCGCCAGGGCAGCGATGATAACGAGGATGTTCGCCGATGGCTAGGCCACTGACAGAATGATTTTGCCGTAATGGGTACGCGCATCAATCAACCGATGAGCTTCGGCGACTTGCGCGAGCGGCAAGACGCAATCAATGTCAGGTTTGAATACGCCGCTGGCAAAAAGCGGCAAGGCGCGCGCGCGAAAGTCTGGCATCGTATGCGTTAAAAATTCAGGACTCGAAGAAATGCTCATGCTCAACAGTTGCAGGTTGCGCATGCCGATGCGCAAATCGAACGAAATCGTTCTGCCGCTCGTGCTGCCATACATCACGATCTGTCCGTTCATTCCCATCGCGGCCATCGTGGCTTCGGCGGTTTCCTGTCCGATGGTCATCAGCGCGATGTTGACGCCCTGACCATTCGTATCACGCGCCATCAACGCCACTACGTCTTCGGTTTTGTAGTTGTAGGCCGCATCGGCTCCGTGCGCCAAAGCGCGCGCCACTTTCTCATCGCGCGAAGCCGTACCCGCCACCCACGCGCCTTCGCGTTTGGCGATTTGCAAGGCAGCGCTGCCCACCGATGAAGCGATGGCTTCGATCAATACGCGATGATGCGATTGCAGGTGCGTCACGACATAGAGCGCGTGCCAAGCCGTGAGCCAGCCGACGGGAATCGCTGCGCCCTGCGCGAAACTCAAGTTGTCAGGCAACGGCATCAGGTGTTCTGCCTCGAATAAAACTTGCTCGGCGTGCGAACCGCGCGCGCGACCGAATACGCGGTCGCCGATGTTGAAGCCGGTCACGCCTTCGCCCATCGCTTCGACCACGCCCGCCGATTCCATCCCCATCACGAACGGTACGGTCTGGCCTAAATAATTCCCCGCACGCATGCGTGTCTCAGCGAAATTCACACCAGAGGCTTTGACGCGCACCAACACCTGATTTGCAGCGGGAATGAGATCGGGCAATTCGATCAATTCCATCGCGTCGAGTCCGCCGAATTGTTTGACGTAAACCGCTTTCATCGCGCGATCTCCTCAACTTCCAAACCCGATTGAATCGGTTTGAGCAACAGAAATACCAAGCCCGATAAAAACAACGGAATC
>JAYSVR010000200.1:0-6356 GCA_043718445.1 Acidobacteriota bacterium
GGCGGAATGTCGTGATGACCGAGACATTCCGCCTGAAGGCGGGACTACATGCTCTCTCGTAGACCGCGTTAATCGTCCGACGAAAAATTCATCACCAACCGCGTGACATACCAGAACAGCAGCGCTACCGACGCAAACAGCGACAGCGATGCGCCGACGTATTGGTCGGTGCGGTAATGATGCAGCACTTGTGAGGTGCTATAGAGAATCACGCCCGACGCAAAAAAGATCATCACGCAGACGAACAAAATGCCGAGCGTGAAACCGAGAACGACGCTGGCGACAATGGCTCCGAACGCGACGAATCCGCCAACGATCAGCGTCGAGCGTAAAAACGAAAAGTCAGTCTTGGTGATAAAGACGACCGCCGAAATGCCCAGGAACATGGCGAACGTCATAAATAGCGAGATCGGCAACACCATCGGCGAAGCGAATTTCGTAGCCGCCACCAACAACGGCAAAAAGATAATCGCCTCGGCCACGACGTAAACCCCCAGCCCCACGTATTGCAATTCGCGCGAGGTTTCTGAGTGCGCCCAATGATCGGCCACCCACGACACGACCATAAACGCGCCCAAGACCACCAGCCACATATAGCCACCCGTCATCAGCCCCGCGAGGCTGACGGCGAAGGGCAAATTGACCAGCACGAATTCGAGCAGCGCGAAGCAGAGAATGGCTACGGCCAGGTGCAGATAAGTTTGGCGAATGAATTCCGCGCGCTCCGCCGGAATCGCTTGCGCCGCAATCGTCGGCGCGGGTTGATAATAACCGTCCATCATTAACTCCTTAAAAATGTAGCGCCGACTGAAGTCCGCGCTACGGGTTTTGTTAAGCCTTGCGCCCGCGCGCCATCTGGCGTTCGACGTATTCAGCCATTTCCTTTTCGCGGCGACGGCTGGCTTCTTCTTTGTGGCTGTAATCCTGTTGCGCATAGCGCGCGCTGAATTCGCCATTGGCTTGCGAAACAGCTCTCACGCCCGGCACTGCAATTTGAATGACGTAGATAAAAAACATCGGCAGCAACAACGGCATCGAAGCGAATAACGAGAGCGCCGCTCCGGCGTAATGCTGCGGCTCGGTTTCATCCATCAGTTGTGAAGTGCGAACGACCAACGCTCCCACCGCATAAAATTGCATCAAGCCGAACAGCAGCATGCCCGCGCTCGCGCCCAGCAACATTGCCGTCGCAACCATCCCCAACATCACGCTGCCTGAGAGGCAAAAGATAATCGTCACGGGCGCATAATCACTGTCGGTCAAGAATACGACCGCCAGCGCGCCGAGCATTAAAGACACTGTCATCAAAGCCACAGCGGGCAGCACTTGCGGCGAACCGAGCCACACCAAAACCAATAACATCGGAGCCAGTACCAGCGCGTCTATCACCAGATAAACCGCCAGCCCCGCGTAATGCAGCGCCCGCGATAACGCAGACTTGCCCCACGAATCAGCGATCAACGCGGGAACCGCCATAAAAACGATCATCGTCGCCAGCAAGCCGAGACGCATGCTTCCGCCGCGCCTGCTCAGGCGCGCGCCGCCCGCCATTTGCCCAAGCCCCGAATCGTTGAGCGAATCCAAAACGCCCAACTGCACGACCAGTGCTTCGAGCGCCAGAAAGGCCAGCAAGGCCAGCGCTAAATGTGAATAGATGCTTCGAATAAAAGCGGCGCGTTGAGCGGGCGCGGCTTTGGCTACCGGATGGGCCATGAATGCGACACTCATAACTTTTTCTCCTCTCATCAACTAATCATGCTTTGGCTCGTTGATGAATTCCCTGTCACCTGACAAACCCTAAACAATAGATGGTTTGTCTTCTCTTTCACCAAGTTACGCTACGCGATGTAACGAATGGCGGCGCAGCCTAATGATTTCGCGCTGATAAAATCAATCACTATTTGGGGACTATTTTGGCAAGCTGGTTTTTAACTTTTGCTGTAGCTGTTGCAAATCGTCAGGCAAGGGCGCAGTGAAAATCAGACGGCGCTCATCAATCGGATGTTTGATGACCAGCCGCAACGCATGCAGCGCCTGACGCGGACATTCGATGAACGGACGCGGCGCGGGCTTACTTGAATACTGCCGTTCGCCGATCAATTGATGGCCGCGTTGCGCCGCTTGCACGCGAATCTGATTGCGCTTGCCCGTCACCAGTTGGATTTCCAACAATGAGGTGACCGCATAAGTTTCAATGACGCGATAGCGGCTGATGGCTTCGTGCGTATGGTCGTCTTTGTCGGTTGGTTTGCGCTGCGACAACTCTTCCTGATCCCACACCAACTGATCGCGCCATTCGCCTTCCGTCACCGCCGGCACACCGTAAACAAAGGCCCAATAGACGCGCTCGGGCGAGCGGCGGATGAACTGGTCTTTGAGTTTTTGTTGTACGGGAAAAGATTTCGCAAACGCGACTACGCCTGACGTATCGCGGTCGAGCCGATGAATAGCGAGCGCCTTGGCTTGCTTAACGTGTTGCTCAACCAGCGCCTGCAACGAAGGCTCTTCGGGCTGGCTCGGCAACGGTACGGACAGTAAACCGGCGGGCTTGTCGAGTACGATCAACGATTCGTCTTCATAAAGAATGTGCAAGCCATCGCGCCGCTTGCCCGTACTTTTCGATTCGCTGCTCGCATAACTGCGCCGCTGCGCGCTGCCCGGACGATCAAGCCACAAGCGAACCTTGTCGCCGCTTTGCAGCTTGCGCCCCGCGTCAGCCGCAGATTGCTCCGCATCGTTCACAAAGATTTGCCCGCGCTCCAACGCAGCAAAGGCTCGCCGCCGCGAAGCCAATCGCTCCGCCGCCGCGAGCCATTTGTCGAGGCGCGTTTCGGCCTCAGCAGAAGTCACCAGAAATTCGTTTGGGTTCATGCCCTCAGTTTATCCACTTCGCCATAATAACCAACACCAAGGCGCTGTCTTCCAGACTAGCCGTACCGACCACAACTTTTTCGCCGTTTTTCACGGTAAGGTTCGTAGAGATATTGACCTCTACTCTTTTTCTTACTGTAGGGTCTGAAGGGTCACATTGAAGCATAAATTTCAGCCGTCTTATTACAATGCCACTCGCCTCTGGTTGATTGCGATTTTCCGCTTCCATTTGCTCTAGTTGGAGGCCGTATCGGCCACTGAATGATTGGTTAGCCAACGTAAGTGGAGCCACGCCGTTGCTGCTAACGTTGCCAGAATTTGAACCAGTGCGTTGCACGATAGGAGTCAGCAATTGATAGCTTTTGAAACCCAGCGTGTTTTGCAGTTGCACCACTACATCTTTGAGCGGTGCGGGATATTGCGCGACAGGCGATTCTTGTTTGGACGCGATTAGCACATAAGCCGTGATTTCGATGTCGGGGAATCTAACCTCTTTGCGTGGCGGCTCTGGCACATCCAATCGTTTTATCGCATCTTCTATCGTAGCGATGTTCTCAGGGTAATCGCGCACAGTCAGGGTTTTGAAGTGTTCGTTGACGGTAAGTTTTGTCCCTTTCGCGCCGCTGCCCATTGACGTCACCACCCGCATCAAGTCATACGGATTGCGATGTTTAAACTCAATGATTTTTGATTTGAAATCTTTGTGTTCGACGTATTCTGGCTCTTTCTCTTTCGGCGCTGTGGGCGGATCTTTCGGCGTAGCGGTTTGCGCGAACGCAGGCAAGCACGCCAGTCCAACCAACAACAATGCGCTTAACCATCTTTGTCTCGTAAACAACATACTGACTCCTATTGAATGCACGAGAGACTTTGCTTTCGGTAGGCTGCCCTCTTCGTCGCAGTGCGACGGCTGACTTTAGTCGTGGTTTTCAACCTCTCACCATTATCCCAAATCTTTCTGTTGAGCGCCGGAGGCGCGGCGGATATTAGCCGGTGGTGAAACCACCGGAAAGAGCGTCATTATTGACGTTGCGCTCCGGCAGGAGCGCGGAACCAGGAATGCTTTTGTCGCTCATTGTTAGTCCAGCACCCCATCCGGGGTACGATAGCTTTCCGCCTCGTTTCCGGTGGTTTCACCACCGGCTAATATCCACAGCCCTTTCAGGGCAAAAGGCAGGTCTCGCAAGGTTCAAAGATTTGGGTAGTCACAAAGGTTAGAAACCCACGGCTAAAGTCAGCCGTCGCATACGCGACGAAAAGCAAACTTCGTTTCTCGTGTGCTTATTTACTGCCGTTTGATTCAGGGTTTGCGCCGTTAAGTTTCGGAGCAAACCAAATGATGCGAATGTTCGGATCCGCCGTCTGCATCTCGATGCGTAACATCTCAGGTTCGGCGGTGTTGGCGGCAGGCGCAGGTTCCGCGCTTGCCACGATCACTGCTGGCGCAGTTTCCGGTTGGGGTACTGCGCGCACCCGCTGCCGCGCGATGCGGCGTGGTGTCATCACTGCTTTCCGAGTTTGAGCAAGTTGGTTAGTCAGAGGCATCGGCGCGCGCGCTGCGTCAGGCGGTTGGGGAGACGCAGGCGTTTTCACGATGTCAGAACGTGGGACTCCTTTCGTTTGAAATAAGCGAAGCGAAAAAATCGCCAGCAATAATACTGCCGCCGCGACTGCGCAAGGCTTGAGCCACGGCAGCCGCCACCACATTGAGCGAACCGGTTCCGCCGCCAGTTCCTGTCGCACGGCGTAACGCAAATCCGCATAAAACGCATCGTCGAATTCAGGCGCGGCAACCTGCCGCAACCATTCATTCGTTGCCGCGAACTCTTCTGCCGAAGCCGCACAGCTTTCACATTGCGCGAGATGCGCGCGCACTTGTGCCAGTTGCAGCGCGGGCAAATCCGCACTCGCGTAAAGCGGCAACCATGTTTCGATTCGTGTGCAATTCACTGGGGCCTCACTTTCTGCTTTTCAGATGGCGCGCGCGAAAGGCTTTGAGTTTCTGCCGCGCGGCGCTGATCTGTGAGCGCACCGTCGTCGCCGACGAACCCAACAGCCGCGCGACTTCTTCGGTCGGCAGCCCTTCAAGATCGCGCAAGACAATCGCGGCGCGTTCTTTCTCGCTTAACTCGGCCAGCGCGCATTGCAACCACGCGCGTTCCTGCGCGACCAATGCATCGGCTTCGCTGTCGTCGTCGCTCGCCAGTTGCGCGACGGCGGCTTCGTCCAGCGACAACCCGCCGTGGCGTCCGCGCTGGCGCAGCATGTCGCGGCATACGTTGACGACGATGCGATAGAGCCAGCCGTTGAATTCATACCGCGCGTCATATTTGTGCAAGTGGCGAAAGACGCGCAGAAAGGCTTCCTGCGCAGCATCGCGGGCGTCTTCGCGCGTACCCAACCAGCGCCACGCCAGCGTAACGACGCGCTGCTGGTGCATTTCCATCAACTGATCGAAGGCCGCGCGTTCCCCCGCCTGCGCGCGCCGAATGAGTTCAACGTGCGGATCAATGTCCGCCACCGCCTCGTCACTGAAATAGTTGGGCATCAATGCCAGTTCCAACCCTCGGCCCGCCATCATCGCGTCCTCCATCATTGCTTGCTCGGTCATTACTACTGGGCTGGGAGCTTAAACGTGGAGAGAAAAGTTCGGTTGGCAATTTTTTCTTCTGCCCGCGTGTCAGTAGCCCGCGCCTGAACCTTGTAATACTTCCCTTCTTAGCTTCACTGAAAAGCGACTTGCGGGTATCGGGCGATAACCGCGAGCGAAACACGAAATCACTTTTTATCAAATTGAATAAGCGGGAGGAAGTTGCCGTCGTTCGCGCTCCCCGTTCTGTTTTAGAAGCCTGTTGGAGGGTGTATGAAGATTCGTCTGACTGCCGCATCGAGCGTTTGCGTAATTTTGTTGTTTGCTTCTTTTTTGGCCTTCGCACAATCGGCGAAACCGACCGACCTGACGCCGGAAAAACAAGCCGAAGAAAAATGGCTACAACACGCGACGCAACAAGCCGCGCACGCCGTAGCGCAAGACCAAGTCGTCTTTCAGGACATCAACGACATTGCGGTCTATCAACTCAACAACGTATTGCGCCGCCAACCGAGTACGTTCGATTTGAACGGCACATCGCTCTTGCTCACGCCCAGCGGGAGCGGTTACACGATGCGCAACGTAGCCCTTGCCTATTCAACCAATCTGGGCAGCAAACTGAATCTGGCCGCCGCGCCTGCCGTGAATCCCAAGCCCTCTGCCGAACCGGGCGACGACGCTTATCTCACGCAAGACCTGGGTTTCAACTTCCCTTTTTACGGCGTGAATTACGCGCAAGCCTGCATCGCCAGCAACGGCAACCTGACGTTTCGCGCGGCGGGACAGCCTGCGACGTGGGCGTTTGACGCTTCGACCACGAGTTCGACCGAATCGCTGGTCGAGTTGCGCAGCGGCCCCGCCCGCATCGCCGCTTATTGGAACGACCTCGACGCGC
>JAYSVR010000003.1:0-8857 GCA_043718445.1 Acidobacteriota bacterium
TCGGAGAAACTTTATGACTCGTCTGTCTCGCCTTTTCATGGCTGCGTTGTGCATTGTGTTATGCGCGTGCGCCGCCTTCGCCCAAAACGAACGCGCCGCTGCCAGCGAACAAACCGCGCTGGATCGCTATGTATTCGCGCCCGATCCGGCTTATAAATACGAACTCGTCAGCAAGTTCGACAGTGAAGGCGCGACGGCTTTCGTCATCAAGATGACTTCGCAAACGTGGCGCAGCGAGAAAGAGGTCAACCGCACCGCGTGGTGGCATTGGCTGACCATCGTCAAGCCCGCCGAAGTCAAACACAGCAAGGCGTTGCTTTATGTCACGGGCGGCAACAACAACAGCGCCGCTCCGACGAAAGCCGATGCGAGTTTGCTCAACGTAGCCAAGACGACCAAATCAATCGTCGCCGAATTGCGGATGGTTCCCAATCAACCGCTCGTATTCAGCGACGATCAGAAAAGCCGCGTCGAAGACGAGATCATTGCTTACACTTGGGACAAATACATGAAAACCGGCGACGACCAATGGCCGCTGCGTTTGCCGATGACCAAGGCAGCGGTGCGCGCCTTCGACACGATGCAAACGTTTTGCGCTACGGCGGAAGGCGGCAACGTGAAGCTGGATGGTTACGTAGTGATGGGCGGTTCCAAACGCGGCTGGACGGCGTGGACGACCGCCATCGTAGACAGGCGCGTCGTCGCGGTGATTCCCATCGTGATTGATCTGCTGAACGTGATTCCTTCGTTCGAGCATCACAAAGCGGTCTATGGCTATTACGCGCCAGCGGTAGGCGATTACGAAACGATGGGCTTGATGGATAAACAAAACGATCCGGCCTATCGCAAGCTGATGAAAATCGAAGAGCCGTATGAATACCTGTCGCGGCTGACCTTTCCCAAATTCATCATCAACGCGACGGGCGATCAATTCTTTTTGCCCGATTCGTGGCAGTTCTATTTCAACGACCTGCCGGGCGTGAAGCATTTGCGTTACGTGCCGAACGCCGAGCATTCGATGAACGGCACGGATGCGCTGTTTACCGCGCTGGCTTGTTACAACGCGGTGATTAACCAAACGGCGCTGCCCAATTACAGTTGGAATATCGCCAAAGACGGCACGATTCGCGTGACGACCAAAGACAAACCTTCGGCAGTGAAATTGTGGCAAGCCAGCAACCCTGGTGCGCGCGACTTTCGGCTGACGACGATTGGTTTCAAATGGAAGGCGACCGATTTAGCAGAAACGAAACCGGGCGAATACGTCGTGAAAATGGCTGCGCCCAAACGCGGCTACACGGCGTATATGGTCGAACTCACTTTCCCCAGCGGCTTGCCGCTGGCTCCGTTCAAATTCACGACGGGCGTCAAAGTCATCCCCGACATCGAACCGTTCCGCGATGAAGTGAACGCAAAACCGTAATAATCCAAAAGGGCTTTCGCCACAAAAAAGCACAGAAGACACAAAAAGAATTAAAGGTCAGAAATCTTTTTTGTGTCTTCTGTGCTTTTTTGTGGCGAAAGCCCTGCTGCCGCTGGCGATAAACGAAGGAGTGATTTTATGTTTCTAAAAATTATAGGAATGGCTGGAGTTTTGTGTTTGTCGGCGCTGCCGAATGCGCCGCAACAGGACGTGACCTTTCGGATGCTCAATCTCGAACGCCGATGCGACCAATTGCAACAGCGCGTAGATGCGCTGGAACGGCAAATACAAAACCAGACCATGGCGGCGGGCGTCACCGACCCAAACCGCGAACTCATTCTCGATATGCAGCGGCAGCACCTTTCGTTTCAGCAACAAATGCTCGCTACGCAACAGCTACAACTCGAACTGAAAAAGGCGCTCGATCAACAGGCCGTGCGGTTGCAGGAACTCGAAAAGCGCGCGCCAGAGAAGCCTATGAATGACAAGCCTGCGGTCAAGGCTACGCCAACGCCTGCGCCGCGTCGGCCTTAACTCGTGAGGCGTTTCAGAATGCGACGAACACCTTCCGCAAAAACTGCGGCTTCGGGCAACAGGCTCAACACCAGATAGCCTTCGCGCGCGTAGTCAAAAAAATAACCGGGGTGTACGACCACGTCGTCTTCGTCCAGCAATTGCAGAATCAACGTTTCTTCGCTCATCAGGCGCGGCACTTCAAGCGTGGCGTACCAACCGCCTTCGACCTGCAACAAACGACAAGCCGTGCCTTCCACTTGCGACGCCAACCATTCCCAGTTTGAAGTAACGCGCTCTAACACCATCAATTGAAACGGCGTGCCGTTCGCTAACCAACTCGCCATCGCGTGTTGCACCGGAGCGCCGACCGAAAGAAAGGTATCGGCAATCAGGTCAAGCCGTTCGAGGGCTTCGTCGCGTAAGGCCGCTGGGCCATTCGTGACGATCCAACCGAGTTTCATTTGCGGCAACGCGAGTACTTTCGACAGGCCGCTCAACACAAAGGTCAGGGCTTCGTCGTTTGCCACGAACGAATTCATCTGCGTGCGGTCTTCTGCGAAAACGTAATCGAGAAAAACTTCGTCAACGATCAAGGCGAGTTGGTGTTGCTGGCAGAGCGCGTTGAGTTGATCGAGTTCGTCGCGCTTGATGAACGAGCCGGTCGGGTTGTTGGGGTGTACGAGAATGAGGGCGCGCGTGCGTTCGTCAATGGCTTGTTGCAGCGACAGAAAATCAATTTGCCAGCCGTGCGGATGCAGGTATTCGAGCGCGAAAGGCTTGAGCGTCACGCCTTCAAGCGTAGCCAGAAAATCAAACAGCGGATAACTCGGCTGCGCCATCAGCACGTTGTCGCCCTGATCGCAAAGTAACTTAAATAAAAAACTATAGGCTTCGCTGGTGCTGGCGGTCAGATGAATCTGTTCGGGGCTGACCGACAACAAACGGTCGGCGTAATAAAGATTCGCCACGGCTTCGCGCGCGACGAGCAAGCCGCGCGGCGCGGGTTCGTAAGTCAACGCGGCTTCATTCGTTAAAGCTGAAAGGATTTCGCTCGCCGGATAGGGCAAGCCCACCTGCGTCGGATTGGAAGCGGTGAGATCAAAAAGCAGCGCGCCTGCCAAACGAGCAACGGTTAGTCGCTTTTCGTCAAGCAGGCGCGTGAATTGATTGGGCGCTAACTCCCATTTAAAACGACGCGAAAACATTTAGGCCAGCTTCCACGGCGCGCGATAGTTGCGTGTCAGCATCGCGTTGGCTTCGGCGTCGCCCTTGAACTCTTCCTTCGCCACGTCCCATTGCAACGAGCGATTGAGCCGCGTAGCGATGTTGCCCAGGTGGCAAACCACTGCGGTCAAGTGGCCTTCTTCGACATCGGCGTTCGGACGCTGGCGGCTTTTGACGCATTCGAGAAAGTTGCGAATGTGAATCGCCTGCATCTCGTTCGGTACGGTTTTGACTTCTTTCGGTTGCAGCACGGCTTCTTTCTTGCGCCACGGTTCAGGGTCAATCACATAGCCGTTGCGCAACAAACTCAGCGTACCGTGCGTGCCGTGAAAGGCCAGATATTCGTCGCGCGTGCGATTGACTTCGCGGCCCGACCAGGTGACGACGCAACCCTCGAAGTCATACAAAATCTCTTGAATGTCGGGCGTCTGGCCGCCGTCCTTAATTTCGTAACGTCCGCCAAACGCGGCGACGGCGCGCGGGCCTTGCGCCTTGAGGAACCAACGCGCGATGTCGAGATTGTGCGCGCCCCAGTTCGTCATCTGGCCGCCGCTGTAATCCCAAAACCAGCGGAAGTTATACATAAACTTGAACGGGTCGTAAGGCACTTTGGGCGCAGGGCCGAGCCACATGTCCCAATCCAATCCAGCGGGTTGGTCTTTCGTGAGGCCTTCAATCGGTTTGAAGCCGGGCATCGCGTTGCGCGTATATCCAACCGTGATTTTATGAATCGCGCCGAGCTTGCCTTCCTGCATGAATTGCACGGCCTCTTGATAGTGCGGCGCTGAACGTTGCTGGCTGCCGGTTTGCACTACGCGATTGTGTTTGCGCGCGGCGTTGACCATCGCGCGGCCTTCGCGCACGAAGAGCGACAGCGGCTTTTCGCAATACACGTCTTTGCCCGCTTCACAGGCGTCAATCGTATTCAGCGCGTGCCAATGATCAGGCGTGCCGACCAGCACTGCGTCAATGTCTTTCATGTCGAGCAGTTGGCGATAATCGTTCATCGTTTTGACCGAACCGCCACCCACGTTGGCAAGCTGTGCGCCTTGATTGCGGCTCACGTCCCAGACATCACACACGGCGACGGCTTGCGCGTCGGCCTGTTGCAAAAAGATTTTCCAGATGGATTGGCCGCGATCTCCGCTGCCGATGATGCCTAAACGGATGCGTCCGTTAGCACCCAGAATGCGTGAACGGCTCAACGCCGTCGAAGCGCCCGCCGCGACGGCAGTGCGCGTGAAATCTCGTCTACTGATTTGTTTCATGGTTTTCCTGTTAGCAAGTTACGCGAAGGTAAGCCGTTTGCGAGGAGGGGTTTCGCCACAAAGAAGCACAGAAGACACAAAAAAGAACTCTGACCATACAAATCTTTTTTGTGTCTTCTGTGCGTCTTTGTGGCGAAAACCCTTCGGCTATTGCCTACGCTTCGTCTTGCTACATCATCCTCTCTACTACGAATTGATAGCCGCGCGTGAAAGCCTTGCGCGCGACGCTGGGCCAGCTTTGTTTGGGCAATACGCTCGGAAACGTTTTCACGCCGGTCTGCTCAAACGAATTGTCCCAGCCGCTGCCGTCCCAAAAAATATCGGTATTCAGCAAGCCCATCTTTTTGATCTCGCCCGTCGGATTGCGTCCGTTCTCGGCGAACGTGTTGCCGTGAATGCGATTGCCTTCGGGCACGATGCCTACGTCAAAGACTTTGCCTTTCGGATAAACGATGGCAATGCTAACGACGATCATGCCGATAGAGTCGTTTCCGCGAATTTCATTTTCGGTGATTTCAACGCGATCAGCGCCCATCAGCACGAGTCCCGTACCCGGATTGACCTTGCCGACAATCGCATTCGCATCGCCGAAATTAGCGATGTTGTTATTGAGCAAACGGTTTTTGCGAATGACGTGATCGTGCGCGACTTTCGACGGATTGTTCGGCAACAGAAAGACCAGCATCCCCGCCGTGTTGTCGTGGCAATAGTTATTCTCAACCACTGAGTTGACTGAATTCTCGATCTCAATGCCGGTCACGCTGCTGTGCGCTTCGTTGTTGCGAACAATGATGTCACGCGATTGTCCGACATAAATCGCCGCGTCCTTGATTTTGGTGACGAGGCATTGCTCGACGAGTACGCCTTTGCACTCGACCGGATATACGCCGTAAAGGCCGGTGTTTTCTACGATCAGGTTGCGAAAGGTGACGTTCTGGCTGCCGTGAATTGTGAGGCCGTTATTGACGTAATCTTTCACCGCCAGCCCTTCGATGGTGATGTTGTGGGATGACGAAATCATCGCGTCGGTCAGTTTGTTTTGACCATCGAGCAGCGCGCGTTGGCCGTTCTCAACTAGGCCGCGAATCGTCACGCCGTCGGTGTTGAGCAACAACATTTCGTGATAAACGCCGGGTTTGATTTCAACGATGTCGCCGGGGATGGTGCGATCAAGCGCCGCTTGAATCGTCTGCCCCGACGTGACCGTCCACGTAGTCGGCTTGCGCGTTTGTTCTTTCGCCAATGCCGGAGCCGCAGCGAATTTTTCAGCCGTCGGCGGATGCGATTGTTTCGCCGTCACTACGCTTAAACCCGACGGAACTTTGGCAGGAATCGCAGGTGCTTTCGATTCATCGGTCAGCGCGTGCAAAAAGGCTACGAGCGCGGTGCGTTCCACTTTGGTCAGATCGAACTTGCGAATCTTGTCGTCGAGATTGGGCAGATTGTTGTTGACGCCCGTGCCGCCGCCGCCGGAATAAAAGTCGAGGACTTCTTCCAAAGTTTGAAAGCGTCCGTTGTGCATATAAGGCGCAGTGCGCGCGACGTTGCGCAACGTGGGAACTTTGAAAGCGTGTTCATAAGCCACTAACCCTTTGCCCGCTTCGGCGCGTCCCAAATCTTTTTCCTGATTGGGCATGTCGGGTACGCCAATGACTTTGAAATCGGTGTTGGCAAACGTCGGGAAACCGTGGCATTCAAAACAGCGAGTCTTCAACGAACGAAACAGTGCGAGGCCGTGTTTCTGTTCGGTGGTGAGCGCTTCGCCATCGCCTGCGGCAAAGCGATCAAACGCCGAGTTGTTGCTGATGAGCGTGCGTTCAAACGCGGCGACGGCATACGTGACGTTTTTGAACGTGACCGCCGAACCGTCTTTGCCGCTGAACGCCTTGTCGAACATCGTCACGTAATCAGACAAGCCTTTGAGTTCGGCGACGAGTTCTTCGGGGTTTTGATTCATCTCTTTGTCAGATTTGATCGGCCCTTCGGCTTGCGCTTCGAGATCGTCGGCGCGTCCATCCCAAAACTGTTTGTGGTTATAAGCCGCGTTCCAAATCGTAGGCGCGCTGCGTTTGATGACTGCGCCGTTCTTGCGTTCGCGGCCTAAGCCTTCGCCGCCAAAGCCCATTGATTGATCGCGCGCGTCGCTGAAACCCATTTCAGGATGATGGCACGTCGCGCACGCCATATCGTTTTTGCCTGACAGTATCGGATCGAAATATAACAACTTGCCCAACGCGACTTTGTCATCGGATTGCGGATTGTCGGCGCGCAACGCCATCGCGGGAAAAGCGCGTTTCAATCCGCCTGTACCGGGTGCGCCATTCGTGGGCGTATTGCCCGCCGGCACATCTGCGGCAACGGGATATAACCCTAACGCCAAAACGGCACCGATGAGTAATGCCAGCAAAACAAGCAAGCTCGTCACGATGCGTTTGAAACGACGAGACGAAGGTTGCGTAACAGCAGTTGGTGCGAATGTCGCGCTCATAGCGAGTCCTCCAGTTGGGGCAGTTTAGGGAAACGAGAATTTGGTTTATGTTGCGAGTCGTGAAAATTCGGTACGAAGTGGCGCAAGCATAGCCGAAGCCTTGCGCATTGGTAAATGCCAACTGACGGAGATTCTTATGCCCAACCAACCTGACGAAAAATTCTGCGACATCGTGATGAAAGGCGGCATCACCAGCGGCATCGTATATCCAAACGTGGTCGCCCAACTCGCCGCACACTGGTCATTCAAAAACATCGGCGGCACTTCAGCGGGAGCCATCGCGGCGGCTGCGACAGCGGCGGCGCAATACGGCAAGCGCACGACGGGCAAAGACAAGTTTGCCGAACTCGCAGAAATTTCAAGCTATCTAGCGCAAACCGATAAGCGCGGCGAAACGAATTTGCACGCGCTGTTTCAACCTCAAGCCGTGACGCGCAAGGCATACGCCGTCACGCTCGCGTGGCTCGAACGCAGCAAGTTCGCGGCGGCGTTCGTACTGTTAAAAAACTATTGGCTGTGGGCACTGTTAGGCGCATTGCCCGGTCTCAAGCTCATCTTGTTGGCATGGCTTTCTGCGAACGGCGCGCTGTGGATTTATGCGACCTTGCTCGGCGTCGTTATTGCGTTGTGCGGCGCGCTGGCTGTGGCGGGTTGGCGATTCGTTCGTCAAACGCAGCGCGCACTGCCTGAGAACGGTCACGGCTTTTGTCAGGGCTTTGCCGAAGGCAGTCAAAGCGAACTGACCAACTGGCTTTATGCGCTGCTCAATCGGCTGGCGGGCTTGGCCGACAATGAACCGCTGACCTTCGGCCACCTATGGGGAGATATTGAAAACGACCGCGCCATCAATCTCGAAATGATGACGACCAACCTCACCTTTGGCCGTCCGCAACGGTTGCCATTTGAGCAGGGCGGATATTTTTACGACCCGCAAGAGTTCGCGCGGCTCTTCCCTGCTTCAGTCATCAGCTGGATGGAGCAACATTCCGAGCCATCAAAATCACAACCCAACTTGCGCACCTTGCCTGCCGCCCAACACTTACCGGTGATTGTGGCTACGCGCATGAGCTTGAGCTTTCCGCTGCTGTTGAGCGCCGTACCGTTGCACATCGTTGACCGTTCACGCGTTGGCAAAACTGAAATCATAGAACGCTGCTGGTTTTCTGACGGAGGGATTTGCAGCAACTTCCCCGTGCATTTTTTCGACGGCGTGCTACCCACGCGGCCTTCGTTCGCGGTGAATCTGAAACCGTTTCATCGAGACTATCCCGATCAACAGGTTTATATGCCGACCAGCAATCGCGGCGGGCTGTTGAGCGGATTCAACGCGATTGTTTCGACGGGCGACTTTCTCAAATCCGTCATCAGCGCGATGCAAAACTGGAACGACAACATGCAATTGCCGCTGCCCGGTTACCGCGACCGCATCGTTCACATTTGCCTCAACGAAGAAACCGAAGGCGGCCTCAATCTCAACATGCCTGACACCGTGATTCGTGAAGTCGCCGCGCGCGGCGAACTGGCTGCCGCACAGTTGATTCAACGCTATGCGATGAACTCAGCGCCAAATGCTGCTGTCGAAACCAATTGGGACAATCATCGCTGGGTACGCTTTCGCTCAACGCTGGCGCAGCTTGAAGCTTTGTTGCAGGAATTCCACACGGCTTATGAAAACGACGCTTCGTATAAAGAAATGCTGCACCGCGAAGACGACGCGCCGCCCAACAGCTATCGTTGGAAAACCGAAAAGCAATATCGCTTTGCCGAAAGTTTGATCGAAGAGTTGCTGACCATCGCCCGCAAGCTAAACGATCCCGCGACACCTTCGTTGCAAGACGGCGCCCCGAATCCGATGCCGGAATTGCGGGTGAAACCACGGCTTTAGTCGTAGCGCAGACTTCAGTCTGTGGCCCGTTGTGTGGACTTTAGTCCGCGAGT
>JAYSVR010000021.1:0-2889 GCA_043718445.1 Acidobacteriota bacterium
TAGGCGCTCCTACCTGCGTTCCGCCGTCCGGTTCGACTTTCCCGTTGGGCGTCACCACCGTGACTTGTTCGGTGACGGACGCTTCTGCCAACACCAGCACCTGTCCCTTTACCGTCACGGTCAACAAAGTGGCGGTGAAGTTCAGCGATCCGCTGGTGTGTTTCGGCCCCGGTGATGTCGTGACGGGAACGGTTACGCTCACCAACAACGGCGCAGCGAACGTCAATGCCGTCGCCAACGTCGCGCTACCCGCAGGCTTGGTACTGATACCGGGAAGCTGTGTGGCGAGTGTCGGCACTTGTACGCTGACGCCGCCTTCGGCAGTGGCTTACAACGGTTCCATCCCGCCGGGTCAAACCGCGACGATCACCTATCAGGCGCAATTTGGTGACGTGGCTGCGGGCACGCAGCTTTGCGCTACGACGACGGTGAGTTTCAACGGCGGCCCGACGCTCACGGTGATTCCGTGCGTAACGGCCAATTGCCCTGCTATCGGGCCGGGCGGCGTTTATCCTTCGACGAGTGCGATAAGCGATCAAAAGCCGGGCAGCGTATTGCTCTATCCGGTTTACACGTCGGATGCGGCGAACGGCGCGGCGCAAAACGCGCGGCTCTCGTTCACCAACATTCATCCTTCGCGCACGGCTTATCTACATTTGTTCTTCGTGGATGGCTCGTCGTGCAGCGTGGCGGATAGTTACATCTGCCTGACGCCGAATCAGACCGCCGCCTTCCTCGCGTCGGACGTTGATCCGGGTTCGACAGGTTATGTCGTCGCGGTGGCGACTGACCTGAACGGCTGCCCGATCAGTTTCAATTACCTGATCGGCGATGAATACGTGAAGTTCGCTTCGGGTCACGCGGCGAATCTCGGCGCTGAAGCAATCGCGGCGATTGCGGGCGGGCTGCCCGCGTGCAACCTCAACTCAGACTCAGCGGTGTTGAATTTCAACGGCGTGAGTTACAACGCGTTACCGCGCGTATTGGCGGCTTCCAGCTTGCCTTCCCGGCTGGACGGCAACGATACGCTGCTCATCATTGATCGCATCGGCGGCAATCTGGGCACCGGCGCGGCGACGATTGGCACACTGTTCGGCTTGCTCTATGACGACGCCGAAAAGACGTATAGCTTCTCGTTACCAGCGGGGACGTGCCAATCGCGCGGCTCATTGACCAACGACCGTCCGCGTGTCGTGCCGCGTTTTGAGCAGGTAATCGGCGCAGGGCGCACCGGCTGGCTGAAGGTTTACGGCGGTGCTGACATCGGCATAATCGGTGCGCAGATCAACCGTAACACGAACGCTGTGTCGAATTCCGGCGCGTTCAATCAAGGGCATAACTTACATAAACTGACCTTGACCACGACGGCGAGTTACACAATTCCGGTGTTCCCCCCAACCTGTTAATCAGGGGCAATTCAACAAAAACAACAAGGGCGGGTTGATGAATCACATCAACTCGCCCTTGCTGTTTCTGTTGGGGAAAATGTGGCGGGGCCTTTGCCTATCCGCACCGCATTCCTAAGCGGCTGACCGCAACACTTCGCGCAACCGTTTCGCCACAATCTCAACCTCGCCCGGTTGCAGTTGCCAGATGCCGACCGAAAATTCCTGCATTGCGGCATCAGCGGACGAACCGCCCGGCGTGATTTCAATCGAAGGCGTACCTTCGCGCATCTGTTTGCGTACGCTGTCAGTCGTGAGATTCAACGCGGCCTTCTCCCATTTCAAGCGCACCGTCGGCACGTGATTGGCGACGGGCGGCACGTAGGTTTCGCCCTTGATCGCTTTGTTCGCAGCCGTCGCCGCATCAATCACGACTTTGGTACGGCGTTCCCATTCCTTCCATTCAGCATCGGCGTCGCGTTTCAAATAGACTTCGAGCGCAGCCATCATGCCGAGCATTTCTTCTTTGTTGACCTTCATGCCGCGTCCGATGGTGTCGCCGTTGGGCGGCGCATTGACGCGCGCAGCTTCGATCAAGTCTTTGCGACCAATCAGTAAGCCCGCGCTTTGCGGGCCGCGCATGCCTTTGCCGCCAGAGAACGCGACCAAATCAAAACCCAGCTTGGTGAACTTCCACAGGTTTTCGGTCGGCGGTACGTCAGCGGCGCAATCATTGAGCGCGGGCACATTGTGCTTTTTGCCAATCGCAGCGAACTCTGCCGCCTTGATCTGCCCTTTCGGATCAGAGTCGTTCAGGAAAAACATCATCGCCGTTTTTTCGTTGATGGCCTTTTCGAGCTGGTCGGCGGTTTCGACTTCGATGAGCTTGATGCCGCAATTACGAATCGCGTGGTCGTAACCTACGCGGTGCGTTTTTTGAATCAGCACTTCGCTTTTCATGCCGGTCAAATCAGGCAGTTGCCGCGCGCGTTCGGGCGACTTGCCCGTCAGGCACGCCGCCGTCGCCAGCGTCAGGGCTGAAGCCGCACCCGACGTAACCATCGCGGCTTCGGCTTGAATGAGCGAGGCGATGCGCTTGCCTACGGCGTCGTGCAAGTCGTTGAGCGTGACGAAATGCTTCGACGCGTAATTGATCGCCTCCATCGTTTCAGGATGCATCAGCGAAGCGGTCAGCGCGGTGTATGTTCCGGCGGCGTTGATGAAGGGCTTCACGCCGAGTTCTTTGAAATAATCGCGGCCCGTGGTTTTGGTCATAGCGTTCGTAGCCGTCGTGAATAGTCCGCCGACGAACGGAAGACTCGACATGGTTTGAATGAAGTTGCGACGAGTGGACATGCTGCTCCTTTGGCGTGGCGCAGGCTTCAGCCTGCGACCCGTTTGATTACGTTTTGCTTTTCGGCACAGGCACGACCGGCAACACAATCTGTGAAGCCCGTTGCCCAGTATGAAATATCGTTTGTTTGGCCACGCGCACTTTCGCCGA
>JAYSVR010000201.1:0-21510 GCA_043718445.1 Acidobacteriota bacterium
ATAAAGCCCGCCGCTGAAACGGCGTTCGAGTTTGATTTGCAGCGCGTGGTAATTCGCCGAGCCGCCGTTGAACGAAGCCTGAATGAAGCCGAAGCCCGCTATCGGACGGCGCGCGTCAATCGAGGGCAACGCCCGCCGATTGGGGTCAGTCGTCGGCAGTTGCGACAAACGAATCTCTTCGGCTGTCACCGTGCGCGATTGGTTGTAATCGCCCAGCGCCACCAGCTTGACGCTGTGATTGCCGACATAAGCCACGTCAAATAACAAGCCCTTCAGCAATTCGCGTTGCACCGTCAAATGCCAGCTTTGCACATAAGCCGTACGCGTTTCGCTCGGCGTGAAATTGGTGCGCGTGTTTTGTGTGCTGGCGCGTTCGGGCGCGATCAATCCGCTGGGATAACCCATCGCCGTCGTGCGGAAACAGCCTTGAAAGTTGTCGCCCGTGCAAAGCGGCGTCGAGGTGAGTTGGTTGATCGTGACGCCTACGATTTGCGGCAGGTTGAAAGCCAGAATGTTTTCGCCGCCCAGCCGATTGAAATGAATATAACTCGACCCGTAACCCGCGCGTACCACGGTGCGCGGCGTCAGGTTATAAGCCAGCCCTAAACGCGGCGACCAGTTATTGCGGTCAGGATTAACCAACGCGCGATTCGCCACCGAACCCGCGCTGGCTTGAATGATCTTGCGCGCTACGGGGTCGTAATTGCTCAAGCGGTTTTTGTCTTCGTATTGCGGCGTCGCGTATTCGTAACGCACGCCCAGGTTGAGCGTCAGCTTCTGGCTGACCTTGAAATCGTCCTGCAAATAACCGAAGTGCATGCGCTGGCGATAAGCCGGTACGAACAAGTTCGCCAATTGGTATTGGCTGCGCGCGCCGAACAGAAAATCCGCCAAATTATAAATGTTGTTATTCGTCGTGACGGTCGTCGGGCGGCTGAACTGTCCGGCGTAATTGTCCTGTCCGTATTTCGGATTGAAATCTTCGATGTCGGTGTTGACGCGTTGAAATTCATAACCGGCTTTCAAGCTGTGACGCCCAATGACTTTGGTGTAATTGGCGCGCGGGTTCCAGACGAAGGGGTTTTGAAATTGCGGATTGGAAGATTGCCGTCCGTATGGCGTGAAGCCTGAGATGCTTTGCGAATTCAAGCCGCCCGCGATGCTGGGGTCGGTGGGCAAGCCCGGCAGTCGGAAGTTCGGATCGCCCAAGCCCGTCGGATTTTTACCGGCCTGGGTGCGTGAAATACCGAGGCGGAATTCGAGCAGCGAATCGCCCGACAAGTTATAGGTTAAGCCGCCCGCGAGTTGTTGATTCAGCACGTAAACAAAGGCATTGCGTTCACCGCTGAAGACCGGGCCGGGAATGACCGGCGCTTCATAGTTATTGACCTTGCGATGGCTGATGCGCACGAAGCCGTTGAGTTTCTGGCTGAAATTGTGGTCGAGCTTGATGTCAAACTTGTCGTTATAAAACTGGCTGCGCGGCAGGTTCTCGAAATTGTTCGTGCCGACGCCGGTCGCGTTCGGATTGGTGACAGGCAAAGCCAGCGCGGCCATTACGCTGCGCGCAAACGGCGTGATTTCGTTCGTCGGAATGTTGCCGTCGGTATAAACCGTACCCGTGAACGGATTGCGTACCGGCACGGCCAATTGTCCGTTGCGTTGCGCGGCGGTCGGCACAGTGCCGAATTGCAACGAACGCGCGACGCGGCGAAAGCCTTCGTAATCGGTGAAGAAAAACGTTTTGTCGCGGCGAATCGGCCCGCCAAAAGTCGCTCCGAATTGATTCTGTTGCAGCACCGGTTTGAAGCCGCGCGTCGGTTTGAAAAAGCCTACGGCGTTGAGCGAAGTGTTGCGGAAGAATTCATAAGCCGAACCGTGAAACTCATTCGTGCCGCTGCGAATCGCTGCGTTGATGACTGCGCCGCCTGCGCGTCCGTATTCGGCGCTGAAGTTATTCGTCTGAACTTTGAATTCCTGCACCGCGTCGGGCGAAGCCTGCACGACTTGATTGGAAAAGCCCTGATTGGAAGTGCCGTAAGAATTGTTGTCTACGCCGTCAATGATGAAGTTGTTGAGCGACGAACGCAGCCCGTTCACATTGAACGAAGCATCGCGCGCGCCATTTTCCAACGTAGCCAAGGCCGAACGACGTACGCCCGGACTCAACAAGGCCAAGTCGGCATAAGCGCGGCCATTGAGCGGCAGGTTCACGATCTGTTCGCGTTGAATGATCTGTCCGCGATCGCTCGATTCGGTTTCGAGCAAGGGCGCGCTGCCGGTGATGACGACGGTTTCGGTGACGGCTCCGGCTTTCATGGCAAGGTCTATGCGCAGGCGCGCGCCGACTGAAACCTGAATGTTGTCGGCGACGGCTTTGGCAAAGCCCTGCGCTTCGCCGGTGATTTGATAAACGCCGATCTTGACGTTGTTGAACTGAAAGCTGCCATCGCTATCGGTTTGCGCGGTTTGCGTGATGCCGGTCGCGGTGTTTTTCAGCGTGACAGTCGTGTTGGTCACGACTGCGCCGCTCGCATCGCGGACGGTTCCGACGACGGTCGCCGAATCGAATTGCGCAAAGGCATTTGTCGCCATCAGCAAGCTGGCTAACAACGCGACGCACCAATGCGTGAAACTTCTTGTGGTAAGTTGGTTCATCATAAAAAAGCTCCTTGTGTGAAAAGTGATAATCGAGACGATTGCCCAACCATCATCTTAACAAGATGACGTTAGCTATCGCTCAACCCCTTCGTAAATCGTTGTGAATTCGCAATCCCAGCCAATCCAGCCCCAAGCAAACAATGGTTTCGTCAGTGCGCCAGTCATCGGCGGTCATTAAAGTTGGCGATAGCCTTACGCCATCGCAGTGCTGAGTCAACCAGCCGCGACCAACGGCGAACCAACGGCGAACCAACGGCGAAAAGATAATTGCCGCTCTGAAATGCTTAGGCTATGATGCGGCGCAGTCAGGAAATTGCACTCACCTAGCCCGAAAGTGTGAGGCCGGACGTTTAGAAGAAGTTATTTCACGGCTCGCACGGCGTTCCCTAACAGTAATACTTATTGCGACAAACTCACGATGAGAGAGAATTGAAAAGCGGCGTTCTTTAGTTACCGAACGTCACGGCGAATCTTCTGATTCACGACTGCGTTTAGGAATCCCGCGACGCTAAGGAAAAAAAGCATGAGCAATCAAAGCACCGGACAAAAAATGGCACCCAGCCACCACACTTATCTAAATCCTGACCTGAAAAGTCCCAAGGCCCAAGATTTTGAAGACCGCATGCAAAGCCTGATCGTGGGGCAAGATCGCGCCTTGCGGCGTATGACCGGCCTTTATCAAATTTATCTCGCGGGCTTGAGCCATCCGGGTCGCCCGGTCGGTACGATGTTGTTTTTGGGGCCGACCGGCGCAGGCAAAACTCGCGTCGTCGAGGCCGCCGCCGATGTGCTGTTCGGCGATCAGCACCTCATCACGAAAATTGATTGCGCTGAATTCCAGCACTCGCACGAAATCGCCAAGCTCATCGGTTCGCCGCCGGGCTATCTGGGGCATCGTGAGACTTCGCCCTTGCTGACGCAAGAAAACCTTGATCGTTCGCACACAGACGACAACAAACTTTCGCTGGTGTTGTTTGACGAAATCGAAAAGGCCAGCGATGCGTTGTGGCAATTGCTGCTGGGCATTTTGGATAAAGGCACGCTGACGCTCGGCGACAACCGCCGCGTAGACTTTTCGCGTTGCGTGGTGATTATGACCTCAAACCTCGGCGCGCGTGAGATGAGCGAACTCATTTCGGGCGGCATCGGTTTCGCGCCGACCAAACAAGTCGGCGTGCTGGACAGCAACGTAGACCAAAAGATTTATCGCACCGCGCTCGACGCCGCGCGCCGCAAGTTCTCGCCTGAGTTCATGAACCGCATTGACCGCGTCGTCGTCTTCCGCAGCTTGAACAACGAACACCTCAAACAGATTCTCGAAATCGAATTGAAAGCCGTGCAGACGCGCGTGATGACCGGCACGCAAACCAAGTTCATCTTTAAGTGTTCCGATGCGGCCAAAACGTTCCTGCTCAACGAAGGCATTGATTTCAAATACGGCGCGCGCCATTTGAAACGCGCCATCGAACGCTTCCTGGTTTATCCGCTGTCGAATTTGATTGCCACCGAACAAGTCGGCTTCGGCGATTTGGTGACGGTGGATTATTCCGCCGAAGTCGGCAAGCTCGTCTTCAACAAAGAACACGGCGGCGCGCTGATCTCCGATGACGATTACGACAGGCCGACCGGCAATCTATATGAACCGCCCAGCGGCAGTCAGGCGCTCGCGGTCGGCTCGTTTGAAACGCGACACGGACTGGCTCCGGCTCCGGCACGCGAGAAGTAGTTTTTTTGTGATGGTTGATCAGGCTGCCAAAGTGGCGGGTGAAAGGGCAGCAAAAGAAATCGTCTGCAAGGCGTAACGCTCAGGATGGTCGCGCACTTCATCCAGCGCCATCAGCGTGTCGTAATCATAGTAGGCTTGGCCGCAGACGTCGCAGTGATGTTCAGGAATGTTTTGCAGCACAAACTGGCTGTAATCACGGCTCACCAATTCAGTGCGCACGCCTGACGCGCCGCAAATCTCACACCGGGCAGCAGCGACCTTCTCTTTTGTCTCAAGCGGTTTAGTCATAATCAGTCCAACGCAACCAGTAAACGGTGATCGGAAACGATGGCTCCGTGCAAAAGACAATGCAGCACATCGGCAAAGCGCAGATTATCATCCTCCAAGGCATCCTGAGCGTGAGGGTCTAAAATTACGCGCCTGAACCGAGTGGCGTGGCGCATCTCTTTTTCGATTTCCTGATACATAGCTTGAGTTTATGAACCTACCCGACCTTACCGATGAAGAAAAGAGGCAGCGCGTGAAATACGCCTGCCAAAATCTCGAAGCCGCTTACGGCGTACCGCGCAATGAGCGCGGCGATGATCCCCTGGAGGAATTGATCGGAACGATTCTTTCGCAGGCGACGACCAACCAAAACAGCCATCGCACCTTCGCCAACCTCAAGAAGGCGTTCAAGGATTGGGAAGTTGTCCGTCGCGCGAAGCCCGAAAAGATCGAAGCCGCGATCAAGCTCGGCGGCTTGGCGCAGGTCAAATCAGTGACAATCAAAAACATCCTGAATGAAATCAAAACGCGGACGGGCAAACTTGATCTGTCATTTTTACGCACTGCATCCGTCCAGGACGCTCGCGCCTTCTTGCTTTCGCTCAAAGGCGTAGGCCCAAAGACCGTCGGTTGTGTACTCTTATTCGCTTGCAAGCGTGCAATGTTTCCGATGGATACGCATATTTTGCGCATCTGTCGCCGGATGGGTTTGATTCCCGCGAAATGCAGCGATGCCGAAGCCCATCGGCAAATGGAACCACTAATACCAAACGGGAAGCATTACTCATTACACATCAACATGATTTTGCACGGACGGCGCGTCTGTCATCCGCGTAAACCGGCTTGTGAGAAATGTTGTTTGGTAGAGCATTGCGAGTTCGGCCAACAGGTTTTATAAATTCGAACAGGGTGAGGCTTTTCGCAAGTGGAAAGAAATACGTCACGGCATTGAATTAAACTGCCTCGTTTCGCTGCAATATCAACCCGGTCAAGTAACGGCGAACTTGCGGTTTGATTTCGTTCGCAAATACATGGCGCTGCAAAATCAACGACTTAGAGCTTGCTGCCTGAAAATTTTCGCAGCTTGGTGCGAATGGTATGGTCATTGCTAAATGGTGCGCGACAAGCAATGTTTTAGCAGTTTTGAAATTTATGAAAGCGGGTGTTGGGGAATGCCCGCTGACGTAAGCAAGTTAGAGCGACTGTCATAGTTCGTAGGATTCTTGGGGGAGGTCTTACGAGTTTGGGCAGTCGCTCTTACCTAAAATTTTTCGCTTGAGACGATCACGTCTCGCACAAAGATAGGGCGGCTGCCATAGTTCGTAGGATTCTTGGGGGAGGTCTTACGAGTTCGGGCAAGCCGCCCTTGTCCTTTTTCAGCGTCACTCATTCAGCCAAAATTTCTCTTTCTAACTTTTCCGACTAATATCCGCGACCGCTGCTCTAACGCCACGTCTTTCAGTAACGTGAAGACAAAGTAATTCTTACGTGGTGCCAAACAATCACAACCAAACGAGCTGATGATGGGGAGAACCTTTATGTACCGTAAAGTTTTTGCATGGGCGCTGACAGGCGTGATGGCCTTGAGTCCGCTTGCTACGGCGCAGGAAATGTCGCCGAAAACCAAGCCGAGCAAAGCCAAACCTGTCGCCGCGAAACCGTTGCCGACCAAGCCTCTGAGTGAAGACCAGAAAGTCGCGCACCTGCTCGAACGCGCCACGTTCGGCGCACGTCCGGGCGACGTTGAGCGCGTGAAAAAGCTGGGCTGGCAAAAGTTTCTTGACGAACAACTCGCGCCCGAACGACTCGACGACGCAGTGACCGACCAAAAACTCAAGACGATTCATGCGTTAGGCCTGAGTTCGGAAGAACTGGCGCGCACTTATGACGTACCGCAGCAGGAGCTCGCCGCCAAGTTGAAAGAAAAGGGTTTCGATATTTCAGAAGTCTATATCGGTGGCAATGCGCAAAACGCTCCGAAGCCAGACGCTGCCACGACATCAGAAGCTAAACCCGGTGAAACCAAACCTGACCCTTTCGCGCGTCGCCGCGAAGCGCAACGCATTCTGGCTGAGATGGGTTATCGCCAACCGCGCGAACTCGTCGAACAGTTGCAACAAGCCAAAATCATCCGGGCCGTTTACAGCGAGCGCCAGTTGCAGGAAGTGATGACCGATTTCTGGTTCAATCATTTCAATGTCTACATCAACAAAGGCGCTGATCGCATTTTGACGCCGACGTATGAACGCGACGCGATTCGCGCGAAGGCGTTCGGCAAGTTCGGCGATTTGTTGAAGGCTACGGCAGAAAGCCCCGCGATGTTGTTTTATCTGGATAACTGGACGAGCGCTACGCCAAATGCCAAAGGCGGCGATGACCGCGAAGAGCAAGTGCAAAAGATGCTCAACCAAATGGAAAAAGGACGACGCGCGCGCAAGGCCGATGGGCAAGCGGTTTTAGACGACGCCGAATACGAGAAGCGCCGCGCGCAGATGCAACAAAACCTTGACCGCCTCAAGGCTGCGAAACGCAATCGCGGCATCAATGAAAATTACGCACGCGAGATTATGGAATTGCACACGCTGGGCGTTGACGGCGGCTACACGCAAAAAGACGTGCAGGAAGTCGCGCGCTGCTTCACTGGCTGGACGATTCGCCAACCGCGCGCGGGCGGCAGCTTTTACTTCAATCCGGCTTTTCACGATGACGGCGAAAAGATCGTACTCGGACAAAAGATTCTAGCGGGTGGTGGCATACAAGATGGCTATAAGGTTTTAGAGATTTTGGCGAAACAGCCTGCGACGGCGAAATTCGTTTCAACCAAGCTGGCGCGCAAGTTCGTGAGCGACCATCCTCCGGCGGCACTGGTCGAACGGATGGCGCAAACCTTCCGCAAGACCGACGGCGATATGCGCGAAGTGTTGCGCGCGATGTTCACCGCGCCGGAATTCTGGTCGAGCGAAACATATCGCGCCAAAATCAAAACGCCTTTTGAAATGACCGTGAGCGCCGTACGCGCGCTGAACGGCGAGACCAATGGCAATCCGCAATTCCACAAGTGGCTCACGCAAATGGGCGAAGGGCTTTTCCTCGCGCAACCGCCGACCGGTTATCCCGACACGGCAGATCATTGGGTGAACACGGGCGCGTTGCTTGATCGTATGAATTTTGCCTTAGCATTGAGCGCCAACCGCATCAACGGCACGCGCGTAGACCTCGCTAAACTTGCGCCAACTACGCCGAACGCTTCGCGCGCGCAGTTGGTAGATCATTTCGCCAAGCTGCTGTTGCATACGGAGCTTTCGCCGCAAACGCGCGCGACGATTGATAAAAGTTTGAATGAATCTTCAAGTGCAACTGGCCTTGCTATGAATAACAGCGGAACCAATTCAGACGCCGCGAAAATCGCCCAGATCGTTGGACTGTTACTCGGTTCGCCAGCATTTCAACGCCAGTAAAAGCAGGAAAGGAGAAAACCAAAATGAACAGAAGACTCTTTCTCAAAAACGGCGGCATTGCCGTCGCCAGTCTCGGCGCAGTTTCAACCGCGCCTGCATTTTTGCTGCGCACCGCTGCGCAAACACCGAACAAAGGCCGTCGCAAAATTTTCGTAGCGATCTTTCAACGCGGTGCGATGGATAGCCTGAACGCGGTCGTGCCTTACGGCGAAGCTGATTATTACAGCTTGCGTCCGAACATCGCCGTGCCGCGCCCTGGCGCTGGCCCGCTGGCTGCGATTGATCTGAACGGACAGTTCGGCTTGAACCCGGCGCTCGCATCGTTCAAACCGCTGTGGGACAGCAAGCAACTCGCCATCGTGCATGCCGTCGGTTCGCACGACAGCACGCGGTCGCATTTCGACGCGCAGGATTACATGGAAATCGGCACGCCGGGCGTGAAGAGTACGCCAGATGGCTGGTTGAATCGTTACCTGCAAAGCAAAGCCGAACCGCAGGCCACGCCGTTTCGTGCCGTAGCGATGACGAACAACTTGCCGCGCACGATGCAGGGCAAGTCCCCTACGCTGGCGATCAGCAATCTCAACGATTTCGGCATTCGCGGCGCGGGCGGACAAACGCAAGCCGTGCAAGGCGGCTTTGAATCCATGTATGCGCAAGCTGCTAACGATGCCTTGCGCGGTACGGGACGCGATGCGTTCGACGCAGTCAAGCTGCTCAAGCAAGCCAATCCAAGTAAGTACGCGACGGCGGCAGGCGTGGTCTATCCGCGTACGCAATACGGCGACCGCTTGAAACAACTCGCGCAACTCATCAAATCCGATGTAGGCATCGAAGTCGCCTTCACCGACATCGGCGGCTGGGATACGCACATCAACGAAGGCGCGGGGCAAGGCCAACTCGCCGGACGCCTGACCGAACTCAGTCAGGGCATCGCGGCGTTTTATGCCGACCTGAAAGATTTCGCGGACGACCTCGTCGTGCTGACGATGACGGAGTTTGGGCGTACGGTGAAAGAAAACGGCAATCGCGGCACCGACCACGGACACGCGAGCGCGATGTTCGTCTTAGGCGGCGCGGTCAAAGGCGGAGAGGTTTACGGCAAGTGGCCGGGGCTGAAAGCGGCGCAGTTGCACGAAGGCCGCGACTTGGCGGTGACGACTGACTTCCGCGAAGTCTTTGCCGAAATTGCTCAAGGGCATTTGCGCACAGCGAACCTGACATCGTTGTTCCCTGGCTATCAGGCCAATCCCACGAATTTCAAAGGGCTGATCAAGGCTTGAGCCTCGTCACATTGCTGAAAAGCCGAAGGGAGCCTGTCTATGACATTGGCTCCCTTCGGCTTTTTGTAGCAAGAAATTTTTCGCGCAAGTGCATGCGTCGCCAACGTTTAAGCGAGTGGTTGCATCCATGCGCCGCCCAGATTACTCTTTAGCTTGCTCTCGGATGGATCCCATTGTTGATAGGAAAGGGATTAAGTGGCTTGGTGTGTGGTGAAAGAATTTTCAAACGGTTATCAGGTGAACCCCCTTTCCTCATCAAAGCGTTCGCTCATAGAAAGCAACGTTCCCCCTGAAGTCTGCAAGCCAGTTATTTATCCTTTTACCAGTTATTTCCTCAAGAAACGCCCCGCATTGAGTGTGGTCAGTCACTGGCTGATCCGAAATTTGATTATCCGCTCGTTTTTTTACCGTGTTGTCGTCAGGAGGTAAGCATGCGTTCACACCGCTTAGGAAGAGCCTCGCGCGCGCTGTGGCAAGCCGTATCCCGTTCAACTCCGATCTGTCTCTTTCGTTCCAGACAGCGGAGTGCATTCGCCGTCGTTATCGTTTCCGTCATTGGCCTGGGGTTGGCTAGGGATTGGCAGGAAAGTCGCGTTATCAGATTTCTGATGCCAGCCGCTGCCGCGCGCGACATCACGGCTGCCCAAATAGCTGTCGTCTCTGCCGCCAGTTACGACCTCACAGTCGCTCCAGATTCCATCGTCGCTATTTTCGGAGTCAATCTGGCAACCCAAACAGCAATAGGAGGCGACGCTGACCCCAACACACCGGGCATTCAACTGCCTACGCAATTGGCTGGCACAACCGTCGAAGTAAACGGACAACGCGCACCGTTATTTTTTGTCTCTCCGGGACAAGTCAATGTGTTGATGCCTAAAAACATGGCCTTAGGAACCGCCGATGTATCGGTCAGGTCTTCGAATGGCACAACCAATGCCGGGACAGCGCAAATCGTACAATCCGATCCAGGGTTATTTTCTATCAACGGATCAGGCAGTGGTCTTGCAGCGGCCAACGTTCTTCGTTTCAAGGGCACCAACCCTACGCCACTTTACGAAAACGTATTTCAAGCCGATAACATCGGACGACTGGTTTTTCGCCCTATAGAACTGCCGCCCACAGATAGGGTTTATCTGGTGCTTTATGGAACGGCGTTGCGACTTACCAATAACCCTGAAGGCAACCTGCCAAGCGTAACTCCTTACATACGTGTTCTGATCGGTAACGAAGACTTGCCTGCCGTATTTGCTGGACCCGCTCCTGGTCTTGTCGGCGTAGATCAAATCAACGTGGAAATCCCCCGTACCCTGGTAGGTCGCGGCGTCGTAAACCTATCAGTGGCAGCCTTAGGATATAGCGCTTCCAACCTCGTCGAGGTCGAAATCGCCAACGCTGGCGGAACTACCCCGCCAACAATTACTTCACTAACTTCACCAGATGCGACAGGTGATGTATTAGCGGGAAATGAATTGAATATCACGGGCAGCGGCTTTGTTCCGACCAATCTGGAAGCCAATACCGTGAGTTTCACCGGCGGAGTTACCGCCAAGGTGATGTCGGCTGAAGCCGATAAATTGAAAGTCGTAGTTCCTTACGGCGCTGAAACCGGGCGGGTTTCCGTCTCAACAAATCAAGGGACCGGACGCAGCAACGGCGACATACGGGTGCGCACTTCCATCAGCGGGGTTGTGGAAGACACCAAAAAACAACCTTTGAGTAATGTGTTCGTACGTATTGACCCGGGAAGCGGCGGAAGTAGTATCCCATTAGTGGGCGTATACACTACTGATCAAGGCGCATTTGTCCTGCCGATCCCTCCTGAAGTTCCTGTCGGCCCTTTATCTTTAGAGATTAACGGAGGGCAAATCCCGGTTGATCCACCTTACCCTCGTATCGTTCGTCGCCAACTGAGAGTCAAGGCCAATAAAGACAATCCTTTTGAAGGAGGCCCGATCTCTTTACAACAATCGTCTGGTGCCAGCGGCACGATTGGCGGAGGTGCGGCCTTTGGGGAAGACAGCGACACGCCCTTAACCGTGCGCTCGCTCAACTTGGCGACGAAACCGCTCGTCCAACAGATGCAACAACAACTGTCGCAACAATTGCCTCAGCAAACAGGATTAACGCTGGAAAAAGGAAGCATGAGCGTTGCTTTTCCCAGCAATTTGACAGCCGTTTTTCCTGCGACCAAAACCGAAACAGCGGGAGCCACCAGCGGTACAGTTTACCTGACGCCGATTCCCAGAGGACGAACTCCTGTTCCCTTGCCCAACCGGATATACAGCGAAAACATCGCGCAAATTACGCCTTTCGGCGTGCAGCTATCGCCCGGTGCCAAGCTCACCTTCGCCAATGAAAACTATCAACCGGGCACGAAGCTCTCGCTGTACCGATATGATTACGTGAAAGGCGTCTTTGCTGAAGTAGAAGGCGCAACGGTCACTGTCAGTTCAGACCGCAGCAAAATTGAAACAGGCGCTACGGATATAAAAGACACCAGCATCTATCTGGTGGGCGTGCCCAGCACCACGACGACGGCGATCACCACAACGACCGTACGCGGTCGCGTGCTTTGCTGTGAATTAGCTGATGGTACGGTGAAAGATCCCAAACCCGTCGCCCGCGCCACCGTGCGGGTGCGCGGACAAGCGGAAATAACTGATAGCATCGGCGGCTTTATTGTACGCAACGTACCCGTATCCTCAGGAGAGAGCGTCCGCGTAGATGTAAGCAACTTACGCGCTGACGGACGGACGGATGTGGCCGAGAGCAAAGACGTGATTGCCAAAATCGGCGACATCACCAACGCCGAAGACATCGTGTTACCCTCGGACGCAATCAACCGGCCTCCGATTATTTTGGCTGCCACTCGCTCAGTCCTGGATGCAGGTAAGTCATTAAGCCTCTCTATTCAGATTTACGACCCTGACACAGGGCAAAAAGTTAACGCGAGCATCAGTGATGCGAAGCCTTGGGCGTTTTTCTGTAAGAGTTGTCAGACTACTTTAGGCCGTAACGAATACCAGTTGCAATTAAGCCCGCCGCCTAGCGAACGCGGGGAATTCCGTTTCAAAATAACGGCAGACGACTTACAAAGCGGAGAGAAACCAAGCAGCAGACCCATCGGAACCACCGAGCACTTCATAACAGTCGTCGTCAATAACCCGAACCGTCCGCCGACGGCTGACGAACAGGAGGTCGAAGCCGACGAGGATAAACCCGTCACCATCAAGCTCACGGGCAGCGATCCTGATGCAGGTACCAAGCTCAGCTATGAAATCACCCGGCAACCTGGTTCCGGTACTTTGTCGGGCGGTTTGCCGAGTGTGATTTATACGCCGCGCGCGAATTTCAACGGCAATGACAGTTTCTCGTTTCGCGTCAGCGACGGTACAAATTTTAGCTTGCCGGCAACCGTCAAGATCGCGGTCAAGTCCGTCAACGACGCTCCCGTCCTAACAGTATCCGCCACCGCAACCAGCGCGGAAGGACAACCGCTGACGCTCAACCTGAGCGCCACCGACGCAGACACCGGGCAAACGCTGACCTTTACCAGTACGAATATGCCAACGGGCGCGTCATTGACGCCGACCTCGACGACGACCGCGCAGTTCCGCTGGACGCCGAGCTTCACGCAAGCGGGTGCTTACACGGTCAGTTTCAAAGTAGCGGACAATGGCTCACCTTCGTTGAGCGACGCTAAGGATTCACGCCTTACGGTAACGGACACGACGACGCTTTCCGTACCGCCTGCGCAAAACGCCATCGAAGGACAAACCATCGCCTTTGACGTAGCAACTTCATTAGCCTTGCCTGATGTGAGTATCACCGCCGCCAACTCGCCTACCGGTGCTACGTTCACCGCGCGCGGCGGAGGCATCTGGCAATTCCGCTGGACTCCCACCAGCGAGCAGTCAGGGGTTTACACGGTGAGCTTCGGGCTAAACACGGGGGGCGGCATAGTCGAGTCCCGCGACGTGAAACTGACCATTGCCGATGTCTTCCGTGACTTCAGCAAAGAACCTGCCAATCTGGTGATTTATGGTGCGCACGGTCCGCTGCCGCTGGCTTCAACCGACGCGGGCGACGCCACCGGCACCAGCATCGCCACCGGCGACGTGAATGGCGATGGGATCAGCGATTTGTTGATCGGCGCACCGAACGCGAATTCCGATTTGCCCAATTCCGAGCTGAAAGATGCAGGCAAGGTCTATGTGTTTTTCGGCAAAGCCTCGCTAGCCGGAACCATTGATCTGGCGCAACAGCGTCCTGACCTGACGATCATCGGCGAAAAGGCTTATGACGGATTCGGGGCGAGCATCGCCATCGGTGATGTGACAGGCGATAACCAAGCCGACGTGCTGATTGGCGCTCCGTTAGCCGATCACCTTGACCGTAAAGACGGCGGCAAACTTTATGTGATTCAAGCGCCACTCAAAGCCGAAGCCGAAGGCCTGATCGTAAACCGTCTGGCGAGTTTCACCGTGCTGGGCGCGAAGGGCGGCGATCAACTCGGAGCCAGCGTCGCCGTCGGAGCCTTGAATGAAAAAACCGGCGCGTTGGATTTCGTCACAGGCGCTCCCGGTTCTGACCTGAACGGCAACGACGCAGGCGCAGTTTATGGATTCTGGGGCGGAGACAAACTCAGCGGCGTGCTTGATCTGGCACAAGGCGTACCGAGTTTCGCGCTCACTGGCGTCATCGCAGGCGGGCAAGCAGGCAAGACGCTCGCCGTAGGCAACTTCAACGGTGACGACGTAGCCGACCTTGCCATCGGCGCTCCTACCGCCAACGTGGGAACGACGCGCGCGAACGGCGTAGTTTATTTAGTGCAAAGCACGTTGACGCTCAATCGCGTGAAAACACTGATCGAAGAAGCTCCCTTGCCGCTGGCAGGCGACCGCGACGGCGACGTGCTGGGTACGAGTTTGGCGTTCGGCGATTACGACGGAGACGGTCTGGCCGATTTGGTGATGGGTGTGCCGGGCGCTGACGGACCCGACGGTACGCGCCGCAACAGCGGCAAAGTCATGATTCTGTTCGGCACACGCGTGGGCAGCACCGCGACACGCTCGTTGACGGTTTTCGGGCCGGGTTTGAAAGATGACGCCCTGCCGGATGAATTCGGCACATCAGTAACGTTGGGCGATTTCAACGGCGATGGACTGGCCGACTTGCTGGTGGGCGCACCCGGTTACAGCAACACAGCGAATATACGCGATTCGCTGGGCGCGGCTTATCTGTTGCTTGGCACGCGTTCAGCCCAATCATTGACGATTGATTTGAGCGCGCGCGCCGCCGACCTGACCGTCATCGGACTCGACCCCGGTGATCGTTTGGGACTCGGAGCATTAGCGATTGGCAACGTGAATGGCGGCACTGGTACCAGCGCCGTCAACGATCTCATCTTCGGCTTGCCGCGCGCTTACAGCTTGAACAACGCACGCGGTGAAGCAGGCGAAGTGCGCGTCATCTTTGGCGTACCACGTTAAACGCAATTCAACCGCAAAACTCAAAGGGTAATGGCTAACGCTGTTGCCCTTTTTCTTTTGCGCTTAACTTTTCACGGCGGATTCGAGTTCCTGTTTGAATTCGCGCGCGCGCTGTTGGCGGCGCTCTGGCAGCTTTTGCATGGCGCGCAAGACAGTGGTTTCGAGCAACGGATTCACTGAGGCATTGATGACGTGCAACGGCACGGGCGGTTTGGCGAGAATCCGCGCGCCGAAGTCGCCGAACTTTTTAGCGTTGATCGGCGGCTGGCCTGACAACATTTCATAGGCAATTACGCCAAGGCTGAAAATGTCAGTACGCAAGTCAGTCTCGATGCCGCGAAACTGTTCGGGACTCATATAAGTCGGACGCAACGGCAATTGCCCACGGCTTTGCATCACATGCGTCGTACCCGCCACGAACTCTTTGCCCATCGCTATGCGCGCGAGACTGAAGCCTACGATTTTGAGTGACAATTTTTTGTCGGCAGCATCAGCGGCGGTCATCCAATCGGGCGACAAGATGATGCTTTCCGGCTTGAGGTCACGATGTATCAAACCGGCGACATGCGCGGCGTCGAGCGCTTCGGCCAGTACGCCTAAAATTTGAATCGCTTGCGGAGCCGGAATTTTGCCGAGCCGTTTCAACTCATCTCGCAACGAAACGCCTTGCGCCAGTTCACTCACCAGAAAGGCGCTCGCATCAGACAGCGTGCCGAAATCTAATAACTCGGCGATCAGCGGATGCCGAAAGCGCGCGGCGAGTTTGGCTTCGATCAACAAACGTTCGACGGCGCGCGGGTCAGCCAGCGCGCTGGCACGAATGATTTTCAGGGCTACGGTTCGTTTGATGGCGGTGTTTTCTGCTTCATACAAGGTCGTCGCCGCGCTTTTGTGCAGCACCTTCAGCAACGTATATCGCGCATTGATGACGTGCGGCACACCTCCGTTGGGAACCAATTCGATAAAGCATTCGCGGCATAACGTCTGGGTCGGCGCGAAACACTTTTTGCATCCGACGCATTCGCGCACATTCAAATCTTTGCTTTGTTTCAAGCGAACTTCAGGCATAACAAACACTTTCATCCGCAAATGAGCTTGCAGCTGCTTTCTGAAAAAATCAGGCGGGATGCGAATCGGACGCGATTAGGAAGGATGCTCAGTGGCGTCGTGCATGCAGTTTAGCAAAATTTACTACGCCGAAGTCAATTTAAGTTTGGCGCTCCCGAATTTAGGGTGGGCCATTCTGATGTTTGCGAGACGAAAAGCTTACGCCGCGCTTCGTGTGTCGGCGCGAGCTACTGACACGGCGAGTCGCTCACGATATATTGCGGCTATGGGACTTTACGCGAAATACATCTTTCCGCACTTGCTGGACTGGACGCTGGGTACGCCGGAATTCGGCAAGTATCGTCGCACGGCGTTAGCGGCGGCGCGAGGCGAGACGCTCGAAATCGGTTTCGGTACGGGGCTGAACCTGCCGCATTACCCGGCGACCGTTACGCGGTTGGTGGCGCTGGACTCTGAAAACATGCTGCGCCGCAAAGTCGCCGCGCGCATCGCTGCGTGCCAGTTGCCGGTTGAATGGCGGCAACTCGACGCGCAGGGGCGGTTGCCGTTCGCCGATGGAACGTTCGATACCGTAGTGACGACGCTAACGCTGTGTTCGATTGATGACGTCATGGCGGCGCTGGCTCAGATGCGGCGCGTGTTGAAACCAAACGGGCAGCTTCTTTTCTTTGAACATGGACGCAGCGACGACACGAACGTCGCCGCGCGGCAGGATCGTTTCAATCCATTGCAACGCATGATCGGCGCGGGCTGCAACATGAATCGCCCGATGGATGCGCTGATTCGACAAGCGGGTTTTGAGATCGGCGTGATCGAACGCTTCGTGATGCCCAAAGCCCCGCGCGTGCTGGCTGAGATGTATCGCGGCATCGCCTATCCACAAAAAAGCTCACGAAAAAGCTGATGCAACTCAACGACGAACAAACCGCGCTGGCCGCGAACGAACGCTTTTACCGCGCGCTCGAATCAGCCGATCTCGCCACGATGGAAACGTTATGGCTGCACGCCGATTGAGTGAAATGTACCCATCCGGGTTGGGACGTGTTGATTGGTTGGGAAGCCGTACGTCAAAGCTGGTCGCAGATTTTCGCCGTCAAAAGCCGTATGCGCGTCGCCGCGACTGACATCAGTTTGCGAGTCGAAGGCGATACGGCTTATGTGAGTTGCTGCGAGCAACTGGCCGTGTTCACCAACGATGCCGCGCCGCAAGCTGTGACAACGAATGCGGCGAATCTTTTTCAGCGCGTAAACGGCGCGTGGCAAATGATTCATCACCACGCCTCGCGCTTGCCGAACCTAACAATTATTGAGACGGAGTTTTAACAATGGAACACCAAGATATTTTTGCGCAGGTGCGTTTCGCGGCAGAGAAAATGCGGAAGGTCAATCTGTTTGAGACGCGCAATTTTTTCTGTGACGTATACGGCCTCGAACCCGGTCAGGAACAGAAAGCCCACGCGCACGAAAAAGAAGACAAGGTTTATTACGTGCTGTCAGGGCGCGGCACGTTTCAGGTTGATGAAGAGTTCGTTGAACTGGGCGAACAGCAAATCATATTCGCTCCGGCTGGTTCGGTGCATGGCGTTAAGAACACGAGCGAAGCGCGGCTGACGCTGTTGGTGTTTATGACGCCAAATCCGAACTTTAAGTGAGCAGGGCCGCTGACTCAGCGTCGAGATAGAGCCACGCATTCGGATGCGTCCGCAAAATCGAAGCCGGACACGCCGTCGTCACAGGGCCATTCAATGCACGTTCGACCGCCGCCTGCTTGCGCGCGCCGGGTACGCTCAAGACCAGTTTCGCGCAACGCATCATTGTGGGTACGGTCACTGACAGCGCGCGGCGCGGCACATCATTCAACGTGGCAAAACACCCATCATTTACTTGCTGCTGGCGACAGGCTTCATCAAGCTCTACGACTTTCAAAACTTGCGGGTCGTTGAAATCACACACAGGCGGATCCATAAACGCCAGATGTCCGTTCTCGCCGATGCCGAGCGCGGCAAAATCGGGCGGCTTGAATTCCATCTTGAATGCCATCAGGCGCGCGTAGTTCTGACAAACCGCCGCCGGGTTCGCCGCTTCGCCACGCAACCCATGAAATTCAGCCAGCGGCACGCGCATCACCAGACGATCAATCAAATAACGACGAAACGATTGCGGCGCGTCCTCATCCAAACCCAGATATTCATCAAGGTGAAACGCGATGACACACGTCCATTCGATGTCAGGTTCAGCAATCAATGCCGCGAGCGTTTCGTCTTGCGAAGGCGCGGCGGCAAATAAGCCAATCGCGCGGCCTAGTTCAGCAATCAAGCCGCGCATCGTTTCAGCCAACGCCGCGCCCGCCGCCGCGCCCATCTGCGCGCGCGTGGCATAAACGGCTACGTTCAATTGCCCTGCCTTAAAGGTTTTTATCAGTCCGTTTTTATTCATTGCAGTTTGCTATTGTGGGGTGAGTTTGAAGAATGCGGTGTGTCAGGATTGTCTATTCACACAGAGGTTCTCGCAAGATGGCGGCGGATTTTGTTTTTGAAGAAGAACTCGCGGAATTGCACGACGAAGCGTTGCGCTGGTGGCGGCGCGGTTACGAAGCGCAAGCGCAAGGCCGCGTCACTGAAGCCATCGAACTTTATACGCGCTCGCTTGAAATTCATCCGACGGCTGAGGCTTATACGTTTCGCGGTTGGGCTTACAGCTTTCAGGGCGATCTCGATAACGCCATTGCCGAATGCCATCGCGCGATTGCGACTGACCCGACTTATGGCAATCCTTATAACGACATCGGCGCTTATTTGATTCAGCAAGCGAACTATTACGACGCGATTCCGTGGCTGCGAAAAGCTTTCGCCGCGACGCGCTATGAAGCGCCGTTTTATCCGCGCTTCAATCTGGGGCGCGTTTACGAACACCTCGGCGATTTGACGCAAGCGATGCGGCTTTATAAAGAAGCCTACGATTTGAATAACGATTATAAACAAGCGCTGCAAGCCTTTCGCCGCTTGCAGCAAAAACTCAACTGACCCACTAACTCACCCCTTCCAACTTACGATGACACCCGCCGAAGCCCGCGCTCAATTCAACGCCCAGATACAACGTGACGAATCCGCTCTGGAACTCGACCGCGCGGCGTTACTCATTGCGGCAGAAAGCTATCCATCACTCGACGTTGAATCTTACTTGCGACAACTCGACGAACTCGCCGCGCAAGCTCGCGCCAATGATGTACCAGCAGCCTCGCCGGTGACGCGCATCCTGCGGCTGAACGATTTGATGTATGGCGAATGGGGCTTTCACGGCAATGCCGAAGATTATTACGACGCGCGCAATAGCTTCTTTAACGAAGTGCTGGATCGTCGCACTGGCATACCGATTACGTTGTCAGTAGTTTATATGGAAGTCGCGCGCCGCCTCGGCCTTCCCCTCGTTGGCGTAGGCATGCCCGGCCATTTCATCGTCAAGTATCAAGACCCAAACGATAAAGACGAAGACGAAATTTTCATTGATCCGTTTAACGAAGGCCACTTGCTGTCAGAGGAAGATTGCTTTCGGATGATCTTGCAAATGTATCAAGGCCGCGTAGTGTTTGAGCGGCGCTTGCTCGACGCCGTGACGAAGCGACAGATACTGGCGCGAATGCTGCAAAATTTGAAAGGCATTTACGCCCGCGCGAATGACCACGCCAAAACCTTGAGCGCCATCGAACGCGTGATGTTGATTCAACCGGCGGCAGAAGAGTTGCGCGACCGTGGCTTGGTATTAGCAGCGTTGCATCGCTATCCGCAAGCCATCGCCGATCTTGAAAGTTATTTGCGCACCCAACCTGAACCCGACGAAGCCAAAGCTATTCAGGAAAAGCTGAAGGAACTCAAACAACGGCAGGCGCAATGGAATTAAGTTTCGGCAGCAGCGATAGGATGAAGATGGCAAGCATCAGGTTTGTTCAGAGACTGATCGCTATGGTTTCCGTCTTCTCAAAGGTAAGTGCGGTTAGGTCAACTCAAATTCAAGTATCCTAAAGAAGATAATGCTAAACCAATTGACAAGTATTTCATCTATAGGCCTAAATAAGTTTGCCAGCAAAATTATCCTGATGCAAAATTAAAGCATGAAAAACCCGACCAAATTCGTCAAAGAATTAAGCTCGGAACAACGAGAAGAATTAGATCAACTCATGAGAACTGCCCCCTGAGCATATGCGCAAGCGTGCCCATGCGGTCATTCTTAGCTCTCGTAAGTTCAGCATTGACCAGATTGCCCACATTTATGAGGTAGACCGTGATACGGTTAGCCTCTGGTTGGAGAACTGGGAGCAAGATGGCAGTACGGGACTCTCTGATGAAAGCGGTCGGGGTCGGAAACCCATCCTGAATGCCAAAGAACAGAAGCAGGCCATCAAGCTCGTAGAAAAAGAACCACGTTCTTCCCGGCAAAGCTTGTCGAAAATTGAAGCGAAAACCGGTAAGAAAATTAGCCGCGATACGCTCAAACGTATCCTTGAAAAAGGCGGCAAGATTTGGAAAAGAATTCGGCGCATCGTCGGCAGCCCGCGCGATGAAAAAGATTTCCAGGAAGTCAAAGAGGAGTTGAAAACCTTTGCCGCGCAGGCAGCCCGCAGTGAACTTGATCTTTTCTACTTTGATGGCGTCGGCTTTACGCTGGATCCGTCTATCTCTTATGCCTGGCAAACCAAAGGCGAAACGTTGGAGCTTCCGGCGTCGGCCAGTGACCGCATCAACGTGCTGGGTTTCTATAGTACCGACAACCGGTTTCATCCCTACGTCTTTGAAGGCACCGTTAATTCAGCGACGGTCGTGGCTTGTTTTGATTCCTTTTATCAGACGATCAAAAAACCGACGGTCGTGGTGATGGATCAAGCTCCCGTCCACACCAGCAACGAATTTAGGGCACAACTGGCAAGGTGGGAAGAAAAAGGGTTATTTGTGTATATGCTTTCCGCCTACAGCCCGGAGTTGAACCTGATCGAAATTCTCTGGCGCATGATTAAATATCATTGGCTGCCATTCAATGCATACAACTCTTATAAAGACCTGATGCGCGAGCTCTGTAAGGTACTAAAAAGCATCGGCTCAAAATACCAGATTAATTTTGCAAGCTAACTTAAATACCCCACTTGAAGCGGGCTGCACCTTCCACGATTTGTTTCGTACCCAGCGCCAGCCAGTTGTCCCAATAGTGTGTCGTTACCTGTCCGCCGTCTGGTCGCATCGTCGTCTGTGGACGATCGGCAAAATCGTAACTCGTCGTCACAACTTGTTGCGGCGTACTGCTGCCCGCCAGTAAATTGAACGTCTGCAACGTCTGCCCGGTGAAATAATCGTATTGCGCTCCTGTACGAAAATCGGCAGGGTTCGCCGCCGTGTAAGGATAGACTTGCGTCACGCCCACGCCCGCCGGTTTGTTGCTGTAATTATCAGTATAATAGGCTTGTTGCGGCAGAAAACATTGAGGAATTCGCATTTTTGCCCCACGATCAACCCAAACCATTTGATGACCGACATTGTCCCTTATCCATTTTCAATTGTTATGCAGGA
>JAYSVR010000202.1:0-21495 GCA_043718445.1 Acidobacteriota bacterium
GTTCGTAACCTGTCCCACGCTGACAGAAGGTTTTGCTATCGTGGGACAGGTTACGAACCTGTCCCACCCAACGGAGATGAGTCGTTCAGCAAACGTTAGATACTGCGCCGTGCTGCGTTTGATGTCGTTTTCGCGGCGAACATAAGCTGCGGCCCGCGCGCCGAGTTGTTCGCGCAACGCCGGACGCGCCGCCAACAACCGCAGCCGCTTAATCAAATCGCGCTCTTCCTGTTTCGGGTCGGGTGAGACTTTTAGGCAGATTTCGTCAGGCAGGTCGCCGAACTGTCCGTAATCAGAAACGATGACGGGCTTGCCTGCGCCGAGCGAGCGCACCAGCGTGCCCGAAGTTTCGCCTGCGGTTGGGAAGCGCAGGTTGACCACGATGTCTACGGCTTTGAGGTAGCGGAAGAAATCGCGTTCGCTGTTGTAACCCGTGATCTTCGTTTGTTTTTCAAGCCCCAATTCTTTGATGAGTGGCGCGACGCTCCGTTTTGCGTGGTCTTCGCCAACGATCAGGCAGAGTGCGTGCGGCACGACTTCGGCAATGTGTTTGAAGGCGCGCAACAGCGTAGGAATCCGTTTCGATTGCGTGACGTATCCGAACGACGCGATGACCAGCGCATCGGGCGGAATGTTCAACGCGGCGCGGCATTCAGCTTTGTCGAGTGCGTCGAGTTCGGTTACGCGGGGCGAAAGGTGATGGTTGATGATCGTGAGCGGCGTGTTGCGATCATCTAACTCAAGCTGCGACGCGGCGAATTCATTATGTACGATCAAGCCGCGCTGCCGATTGATGAGCTTGCGATTGAGCGGGAAAACGAATTGCTGATATTCGCTCGCCGTATCGTTTTCGCGCGCGACGGCGAGACGGCGTCCGCGATTGCCGTAAGCGTAAAACAACTCGTCGCTGAATTCTTCATCCTGCTCGCGCCCCAACATCTTCCACGCCAGCAGGTGATGCAAGCAGTGTTCGTGCAACACCAGCAAGCCCGGCGTCGTCAATGCGCGTTCGTAAATGTATTCGTGATAGGGATTGTTGCCCTGATGATAAACGATCAAATCGAAAGGCTGTTTGGCTTGCGCGGCGTCGAACGATTCGTGATGAGCTACGCGGTAAGGTTGCGATTGATTGGCTTTCACTTCTTCCTGCTTCTCAACAAAGACCGTGATGTCTGCCGCGTCCGCCAGATATGGCAACAGTTCGGCATTGTAATCAGCAATGCCCGATTTGCTCGGTGGCAACGGAGTGAAATAAGCCAGACGCATTTGAGTGCGGAGTGCGGAGTGCGGAGTGCGGAGTTGTTTAGGCATGGGATTCTGCCAACGTCGCACCGCGTGAACGACGGAAGTATGCAAAGAGCGCAACGGCGAATAACGACAGCGCGATGAATTGCGACGTAGAGAGTCCGATCAGGCTGCCGCGCGGATCGTCGCGCCAATATTCGATGACGAAACGCGCTACGGCATAAAGCATCAGGTAAGCCAGCATGATTTGTCCGTGAAACTGGCGGCGCGCAAACAGCAAAAGCAGCGTTACGAAAATGATGAGCGTCGCGCCAACTTCGTAAAGCTGCACCGGATGCAGATGCAACGGCGCAGTCAAACTGCCCAGCTTGTCGGCCCACGCTTGCTGTTGAACTGCTTCGGTCAGGTGTTCGACGATGACCGGCACGCCCGTGAGTTCGTGTCCGCGATCAGAGAAATGTACGCCAATCGAATGCGTCGTAGGCTTGCCCCAGCAACAGCCCGAAGCGAAACAGCCCAGCCGTCCGATGGCCTGCCCGATGACAATGCCCGGCGCGAACACATCCGCCGTGCGCCACCAATCCAGCTTGAAGATGCGCATCACTACGACCGAAGCCAGCAGCGCGCCGATCAATCCGCCGTAATAGACGCCGCCCGAACGGAAGAAATCGAGCGACAGAATCTGGCCCGGATTGTCGCGGTAATAGGTGTTCCATTCGGTGATCACCATCAGCAGCTTTGAGCCGAGCAAGCCCGCCAACAGCACCCACAAACCGAGGTCATACATCCGATTGACATCCAGCCCGTCGCGCCGCGCGAGCCACGCCATCACCAGCAAGCCGACGATAAACGCCAGCGCCAACAACGCGCCGTAACTGTTGAGCGGAAAGTTCGTAAAAGGAATTTTGAAAAGTTCGGGAAACATTTCTCTCATTTTCTTCTGAGTTCCACTCAGTTGCAATCAGCTTGATTTAGTTGGCGCGCGGCGCGCTTTCTCATACTCTTTCTTCGGCTCAGTTCCGATGGTTGGGGCTGGGTTCGCACACCATTCGCACACCGGATTTCGCCGCGATCACTTTGCGGCATCAAATTCGGCTCGCCTTACTCGTGACTGATCATCACGAGGACAACCGCGTTACCTTCACGCGGCGGCGGGCCGGAAATCGAAGAAGGGAAGACCACGAAGGAGGTCTCTGATGATGCTAACGCCTTTTATGGATACGCCCGCTGAAATAGCGGCGACGAAACGTTTCAAACTTCTACTTGCTCGATGCGAGTTCATCGAAGCCTTCGGCAAGGTCTCGCCAGAAGTTTTCGAAGCCTTGCATCAAGAACCTTTGAGACTCTACCGCCTGACACCATTGCCGAAACTTCCTGTCTGGAATCGTGAAACATTCTGGCGCAAAACGATGGTCGGTAACGATAGGACATGGTGTTTTGATGGGCGGGCAGACAACGCGCTGACCACGTTTCAACGGTTTACAACCAACGACGAGCATTTGAAATACCACTTCCATTTGTTTGCGTCCGACGTGCTGGGGTTGAACTTCAACGATGAGCCTCAGCAATCGCTGTATTTGACCGAGGCGCACCCCCAACTTGTGGCTTGGCTTGAGAGCCTTAAGCAGTGGGGCGAAACGTACCACTTGAAAGACGGTTGGTTGATGCATTGGGCATTTATGAAACTTGATCGAGCCGCGCAATCTAATGATGTCACCTATGATAATTGGTTAACGACTCAATTCGGTTTGCCTGACTTTGGGTATGAAACGCAGCCGCGCGTTCCTACACCACAAGAGATAAATGCTCGGATCGACAAGTTCAAAATGGAGAGCTTGGACTGGCAGTTTCGCGGTTGGGAGCGATTTGAAACACGCAGAGCTTACGAGAAAGCGGTACGGGCTCAATTCGAGTTGGAGTTGAAGAAATACTTTTCTGAATTCGGAGAGGGCTACGGGCTCACACCGCGCAAAAACGACCATTACAGGTGGCTGGCTCATTTCCAGTGTAAACGGGATGAGACTCAACAAAGCACGGCTAAGGCATTTAACTGTGAGGACTCCACATTGCAGGAAGCATTGAAATTAAAAGCCGCTCCTGCGTCGGCACGCAATCTACACGGCACTGCTCGAACGGCTCACGCTCGACGAACGCCACGGCGACGACCTGTTACGGCGTGGCCTGCACGATACCCGCATTGCTTACGATCTGTATGGGAGCGTGCTGACTGCCGACGTAACGCAACCGCTCGTTGATGATCTGGCAGCGCATCACGATCTGCGCAACGTACCGGGCTTCTATCGTCAGGGCGATTCGTGGCGGCTCAATGCAGGCGATTGGCTGCGCGGTTACTTCGTCCCGGTGCGCGACCTGGCTGGACGGATTCAGGCGTTGACGATTCGGCTCGATGCGCCGACTGAGAGCGGCGCGAAATACCTTTGGCTTTCATCCCGTGGCAAACAGGATGGCGCAACGAGTGGCGTACCGATTCACTTTGCAGGCCGTCACCTTTTCGACAAAGGCGAATGCGTTATCACAGAAGGCGCGCTCAAAGCCGAAGTTATCGCTCGAAAGCCGCCTCGCCGTACTCGATGATGAAAATTACCTGCGAACCGCAGCGGCTGGAAAGATTCTCGAACTGGCAACGAGCTTCGGCATCACCTTTGACAAGACGTTTTTGATGCTGGCGGCGGGCGGCTCAAGAGGCAGACGGACTGACCGCCCTTCCCTGTCGTAAAGGGGGCTTGGGTGCAAAGGCCTGCACCAAAAAAGGAAACGATCACGCTCTGGCTGTCTTGCGGGCTTCCACTTCGGCTTTCAGGACAAACGGCACATCGTCAACCAACACGGTCTGCAATCGTCCTGCGCCGCGCAGCTGTTGAATTCGCTCACGTGAGACGCCCAGGCGTTCGGCGGCGTGTACCGGTGTTATCAAGTCGGCGAGGCTAACCGACACGTTGACGACCAGCGGCGTTTGATCTGACGCGGGTGCGGACTGGTCAAAAGTAGCAGGCGTGACTGATTCGCACTCTTCGCTTTCAGTCGGCCACGGAACGAGCTTTACGTTGTAACCAAGTCGTTGTGTCATGCACTGATAATACTTCAGCCTTGACGCGGTGAAGGCCATAAAACGACTTAACAAAACTATAGGTTTGAATTTGAAAGGCCAGCCTTGTGACGGGCGGGCCTTTCGTATGTCTGGTTGTCGTGTGGGTTAAGTGATCCCCTTTTCTTTCCGTCGCTCGGCAATCCATCCTTCGACGACGACGGCGCGCTTGGCGGCATCCATCGCCAGCCATTCAGCCAACAGCTTTTTGCCGACGTAGCCCAAGTATGTTTTCGTGTTGCGCGGCGCGTTGCTGCCCTGCGGTGCGTGCCACGCTTTGAAGCCGGGGCGGTCTGTGCATTTCTCCCATTGGATGTGTGCCAGTGTCGGCAACCCGCTACCGCCACGTTTTGAACCGTACCCGCTACCGCCACTTTTCTGCACAACGTTTTCGAGCGCAACTTCAGCCGCAACACTCGCCACATTTTCAGGAAGCCGCAAGGTGTCAGAAACCTCAATTTTAGATCCGTCTTTTTCTCCGTCGGCAAATGCCGAAGGCGACGGCGGCGGGGCATCCGTCATCGCGTCTGGCATTAGACTTTTGGGAGTTGGTTATCCTGCCAAGTATCTAAACCATTGCCGACTTTCTGACCGCCAAGCCATTGCACCGGCTGTCTGGACTGCGCCGCTGGCGATGGTGCGAGCGGCGCGACAGCGGGTTTCGTTGCTTCGCGTTGCCTTGCGGCTGCATCAAGGCCGGAATCTCAATGATCGCCGCCTCGGAAAGTGATTCCCATAACTCCTCATTAATCTCCTCGCTGTCGAGTGCGTCTGAGGCCGCAAAGGAAAACTCACTAGCGACCGTCAGAAAATCTTTGGACTTGTCGAGCGCTGCACGGCCGGTTCGTTGTTTCCCCTTGTTCCACTTCGCCGCCTCGTAAATCTCTTGAATCACCTCACCGTTTACGGCGTCGGCGCGCTGCGCAAGTAAGGCCGTCAAGGTGACGGCGAGTCGTTGATAGAGTGCGTGTGCTGTTTCCGTGTTCATGGTTGTTTCCTTTTGTTGGGGGCGAGCCATTGATCCAAGCCGTGCGACGCTCGCCGATGCCGCGCGGCTTCGTTGCGTGAATGGTTAAATGTCTATGCCGCCGTATTTCGTCGCCTTCAGGTATTGCGAAGGTTTCACGAGTACGGCCTTGTCACGGTCAGCCTGACGGCTTTCCATCGTAGACGGCATCAGCGCATTGGGCATCACGGTCGGACAGGCCAGCGCCGCTGCGATGTGATAACAGACCTGACCAGCCAACCCCGCCGCGCAATTGCATTCAGCTAAAAGCAAATCAGCGCAGGGCTGTGCGAACGTCACCACGTAGCTTTTGCCTTTGCCGTTCTCGACCTGCACGCGATTGACCGCCAGCCGGTTGACCTTCGGATGATTCGCCTTGCAGCGCGCAATCGCGGCGCTCATCCGTTCGTTATGTTCAACTTTGTGCATTCTGTTTGCATATTCCATCTGCTTTTCCTCCGGTGAGAGAAGTGATTCATCAGCCGCTGTTGACTGACAAAAGAAATACTATGTTAAGACAAAGGATTAGTCGAATGAATTCTTTGTCTTGACATAGTATTTCCGTGGTCGCATTATTGACTTATGGAAATACTGACTACACCGCAGGTTGCAGTCCGACTAGGCGTAACGCTGGCACGGGTACAGCAAATGATCTGGGACGGAAAGTTACCCGCTCAAAAGGTAGGGCGTGATTACGTCATCAATGAATCCGATTTATCACTCGTCGCTGACCGCAAAGTCGGCAGACCAGCAAAGCCGAAAGATGAATTGGTTAGTGCGACTGGCGCGGCGGCAGTGACGGCGACGGCTGCGACCGTCACGGCAGAGGCCGACGCGACCGAAACCAAGCCGGAACGCACACGCAAGGCGAAGGCTGCGAAACCGAAACGGGCAGGGAAGAAAGCGAAGGCGAGTTAATGCGCGCAAAATTACAGGAAACCGAGAAGCCGCTTTATTGGCTAGGGGATGCGCACAAAGAGCTTTGCTCCTTGCCCGATGAAGTGCAGGACGCTTTCGGATTCGCGTTGAGCGCGGCGCAGTTCGGCGGGATGGCGCGCAAAGCCAAGTTGATGCGGGGCGAGTTGAGCGGCGCAATTGAGGTTGTCGAAGACTTCGACACCAACACGTACCGCGCCGTTTACGCGGTCAAATTTGAGGATGCCGTTTACGTGTTGCATGTGTTTCAGAAGAAATCGAAATCCGGCATTGCCACGCCGAAAGCCGATGTGGAACTCATCAAGCGACGGCTAAAAATGGCGAAGGAACACTACGAGGGAATCAAGCAATGAAGATCATGAAAAGCAGTGGCAACGTCTTTGCCGATTTAGGCAGGCCGAATGCAGAAGAATTACAACTGCAAGCCAAGCTCGTTTACGAACTGCACCGGCTTTTGGAGCGCAAACACTGGACAGCCGCACAAACGGCGCGGGCCTTGAGCATTCCTTTACCGCTGGCGACGGGCTTGGTAGAAGGCGACTTCGTGAAAGCGCCGGTTGGCGAGTTGCTGCAAATGCTGGGCAGGTTAAATCAGCGCATTGAAGTGCATGTAACGCCGCTTCCACGTGGCGGGCGTCGCAAGGCAAGCGTGTCCCTTTGAAATGCGGCAAGTGGCGTAAGCGATGATCGAGCAAACCGAACAACCCAAAGAAGCTGCCAAACGCGAACCCAAGACGCGCCGGACGGGGCAAGTCATTCGACGGGGCGAGAGTCGCTTTATGGTGCGCATCTTTTTGGGTGTGGATTCGCTCACGAAAAAACGCCTCTATCACAACCACACGATTCGCGGCACGCGCAAGGATGCCGTCAAGTACCTGACCGCGAAGTTACGCGAATTGGATTTGGGAGTTTTCGTGAAGCCGACGACCAAGACGCTCGGCCAGTACTTTGACGAGTGGTTGATCGTCAAGCGGATGGAAGTGACGGAGCATTCAGCGGCTGGTTACGTTTCCTTGTTTGAAACGCAGGCAAGTTTCATATGCCAGCTAACAGTTCTTTGAAATGAGGTTCCTCCTCTGTAAGGTTGAAGTGCAACCCAACCAAGGAAGAGGAGGAACGAAGCCGCCATGAAATTCATCCGGCGACCAGATTTGGACAAAGTAACCCGTACCGAAATCGCGGTGCAAGCCTTTCACGCACAGGGTGTGTACGGGGAGATCACGCGGCTGGCGCGCGCGTCTCGCGTCTCCCGCTGGTTTGTGTATGCCTTGTTGTGGCAGTTGACGGATTTGTTTGCTACGTCAGACGCGGTGACGCCAGCGTCGCGCTACACGCAGACCGACGCGGATCGGCACCTTTTATTGTTGCGCATGCTGGGGCGCTGTTCGCTGGAAAGTATTGCCCGTATCTGCGCGGAGTTGGGTTTGCCGGTGCATTCGGTCGGGTACATTTCGCAACGGCTGACGACGTTTGCGCAAGCGCTGCCGCAGGAACTGCCCGCCGGAATCAAGCTGATGGTCGTGCTGGCGGATGAAATTTTCACGGGCGGGCAGCCGATTCTGACCACTCTCGAGCCGCGTTCCTTGACGATTCTGAAGATCGAATTGGCGACCGACCGTGAAGCGACGACCTGGCAGCAGCACTGGCAGGAGTTGGTGGACGCGGGCTTGTTAGAACAGGTTGTGTCAGATCGCGGGACGGGCTTGGTCAAGGGCTGCGCGTTATCGGGGCTGACGCATCATCCTGATTTATTTCACCTGCTGCATCCGCTCGGCGTGTTTGGCGCGCGCTTTTATCGGCAGGCGTTGGCGGCGATTGAGTACGAATACGAACGCGGGGCGCTGGCGGTAGGAACGACGCTGAAGGTGATGGCGCGGCGACAGGCGGAGTACGACGCGGCGCGCGCGGCTGCCGCAGAAAAGGTGCAGCGCTACGACGACTTTTGCTATCTGTGGCAGGAGTTGCGCCGTTGGCTGGAACCGTTTGACGCAGCGGGGGCGCTGTCCGATTTGGCGCCACGGCAAGTCGAGCTCCAGTGCGTGTTAGAGCTATTCAAAACGTTGGGACACGCGCCGTTGACGGAAGCGGTGGCAAGTTTCGCGCAGGGACTGACGGGATATTGGGGCTATTACGAACGGTTGGCGGTGGTCTACGAAACGTTGTGTGCGCAGCATCCGCGCGCGGCTGTCGCGGCGCTGGCCTGCGGCTGGCAACGCGAACGACAGGCGACCAACAGCAAAGAGTACGGCGCGCGGCAGCGGCTGCAACAGGCGGCGCAGATGGCTTACGACGAAGCGGCGCGACTGGCACCGACAGACGCGGCAGCACGTCAGGACGCCGTACGGGAAGCATTGAGCGCAGAAGTTCGCAGTTCGTTGTTAATCGAGAATGTGAACTCCGCGTTGCGCCCGCTGTTGGACACGAGCCGGGGACAGATACGGCAGGAGACGCTGGATTTGTTTGCGTGGGTGCATAACCACCGACCTTTTACGCGCGGTCAACGCGCCGGACGCGCGCCGCTCGAAATCCTGACCGGACAACCGCTGGCACAACCCTGGTTGGACGAACTCTTGTCACTGGGCTAACAACGGCACAACACACACTGTGAACTGCTGACGCTGGCAACATGAGGCTTGGTGTCTCAAGGCTGAAGACTACGCAGTCAAACTGTTAGCTACTTTGGGCGAGTTATGAAACTTGCCGAAACGCACTTGCGTAAATCGCTGGGCAACGAACGCCTGACATTGTTGCAGCCCGAATCCATTCAGGAAGTCTATCGCAAGATGCTGGCAGAGAAGTCGAGCGCGCGCACCGTTCAGCATGTGCATCGGGTGTTGAACGCGGTTTTGCGTGAGGCCGTATCTGCCGGTTACTTGCTGCGGAATCCTGCCGACGGCGTGAAGCTCCCGAAGATCGAGAAGAAAGAGCAGCGACACTTTTCCGAAGACGAAGCCGCGCGCTTTCTGGCGGCTTGCGCGACGATGCGGCAGGGACTGGCTTTTGAGTTGGCATTGGCTACGGGGTTGCGACCGCAGGAATATCTCGCGCTGAAATGGACGGATGTGGAGTTTGAGCGTAACACCATTCGCATCGTCCGCGCGTTGAAGCGGTATAAGAAAGAGTGGCGCTTCAAAGAACCGAAGACGGCCAAGAGCCGCCGCCGTGTCTTGTTACCGGCCCCGCTGATGAACAAACTTCGGCTGCACAGGAAAGCGCAGCTTGAACAGCAACTGAAACATTTGAATTATCTTCCTCTGAGTTGCAATCAGTGTGGCGCTAGCGGCAACCCTGATATAACAGTCTGCGATGAGGTTCACAGAGACAGCGAATCAGGCCGCTGCCAATTCTTCTTCCAGCAACTGACGTTCAGCCAAATCGGCATAAGCGCCGCCAAGCCGCAGCAATTCTTCATGCTTGCCGCGTTCGATGATGCGGCCTGCTTCCAGCACGCAAATCAGGTCAGCTTCTTTCACCGTCGAGATGCGATGGGCGACGATTAGTGCCGTGCGTCCGCGCATGGTGCCGTGCATCGTTCCACGTAGGCGCGCGAGAATTTTTTCTTCGGTATAAGTGTCAACTGCCGACAGCGCGTCGTCGAGAATCAAGATTTGCGGCGCGCGGATGATGGCGCGCGCAATGGCGGTGCGCTGCTTTTGTCCGCCTGACAACGTAATGCCACGCTCGCCGAGAATCGTTTCGTATTGCTTGGGAAAGTCATTCACGTCTTCGGCCAAACCCGCGATGGCGGCGGAATCGGCTACGTTGACCGTCGCGTCATCGTGAATGCCGAACTTGATGTTTTCGGCGAGCGTCTCGCTGAACAGAAACGTTTCTTGCGGTACGTAGCCGATGCTCGCGCGCAGTTGTTGCAACGGAATCTTTCGAATCGGCTGATCGTCAATTAGTACGGCATTCGGCGCGGCATCCAACAAACGCGGTACGAGATTCATTAACGTAGACTTGCCCGAACCAGTGCGACCAATAAACGCAACGGTTTGTCCCGCCTCAATCACGAGATTGATGTCGTGCAACACATAAGGCGCGTCGTCTGAATAACGAAACGACAGCCCGCGAAATTCAATCTTACCGGCGATGTCTCTCTGTCTCTCCGTCTCTCCATCTCTCCGTCTTTCGGCATCTGCAATCGCAGGCGCAACCGCCATCACTTCGTGCATGCGTTTCAGGCTGGCTGTGCCGCGTTGAGCCATGTTCGTCACGTAACCCATCGCAATCAGCGGCCAGATGAGTTGTTCGAGATAGAGAAAGAACGCAGTGAATTGGCCTACGGTCATTGCGCCACGCGCGGTTTCGCGTCCGCCGTACCAAAGTATCGCCACTTGCGCCAAGCCAATCGTGAAGGCCATCAGCGGACGAAAGACCGCCGAGAGTTTCACCAGATCGAGATTGCGTTCGATGTATTGCTGATTCAGCCGCGCGAACTCGCGCTCTTCGGCTTCCTCTTGCGCATAAGCGCGAATCACGCGGACGCCGGTGAGATTTTCTTGTGCGCGCGCCGTGATGTCGGCAAAGAATTCCTGAATCTTCTCGAAGCGCACGTGAATCTGTTGCCCGAAGTATTTCACCGTCACCGAAACAATCGGCATCGTGATAAGCAACAGCAACGTGAGCTTCACACTGATCGTGAACATCAGCGGCAGGATGATGAGCAAGCGAAATAGCGTCTGTTCGCTATACATAATCGCGGGGCCAGCCAACATTCGCACTGCGCCGAGGTCGTTCGTCGCGCGTGCCATCAAGTCGCCGGTGCGCTGGCCTTGAAAGTATTGCAACGGCAGTTTTTGCAAGTGCGCATAGAAATCTTGCCGAAAGTCATACTCGATATAACGCGACATATTGATGAGCGTGCGCCGTTGCAGAAAAAGAAATAATCCGCTGATGAGTTGCGTGCCGAGGATGATGGCTACCCAATAAAGAATCTTGTTGCGCGTTACGCCTTGTTGCGACAGATCGTCAATCGCGCGGCCTACGGCATTGGGCATCACGACGCCGAGCGAGACCGCGATCAATACGCATAACGTGCCCGCCGCGAGTGAGCCGCGATATTTTTTGAAATAAAAGATGAGCCAAGCGTTGCCGGTTTTGTGCATGAGTGGCTAGTGGCTAGTGGCTAGTGGCTGATTTCTTCTGAACTAGCCACTAACCACTAGCCACTATTTCTCTCCGTGGTCTTTCAGCGAGCGTGCAATTAAACCGATGCCGCCCGCGAGTAACGTAAAAATCATTAACGTATTAAACAAGCTGGTGGTTTGCCAATAGACTGAGAGGTTCGCAATGATGCCGATGAAGATGATAACGGCTCCCGTAAAGGTAAGCAGCCAGCCGAGTTTTGAGCGTCCGTTAAAAAATAAAAAACCGATGCCTGCGAGCAAAGGTAATAGCGAAAGCCCAAACGAGTTATAGCCCCATAACGTCCAATAGTTGCTCGACACTTGCACCTGATTCATAAACAAATAGCCGCCGCCGACTGCCATTGCTACGCCAATCAGGAATTCAGCAATGCCGCCTTGCGTACCACCTGCGCCTTTCGCGCGTCGTTCGAGCTCGGCGCGCGTGTTAACGCTGTCATAAGGGTCGTAAGCCTGTCGTTCCGCTTCGTCGGTTTTCCAGTCGCGTTGGTTCATAAGTTTATTTTGTAGGGCAACCTGTTAGGTCGCCCATGAATTTACACAGCGAAAGTTCGCGGTGAAACAAGTTACTTTGCCTGCTTGGTACCAGGGCAACCTAACAGGTTGCCCTACCCTTTTTTGTAGGGCTGCAATTTCTGCCGTAACTCACCCAGCAAGCCGTTGAGCCATTGCGTCGTGCGTTGTGCGCTCTCATCGCCTTTCAGGATGTAATCGTCAATATCAATCAACACCTTTTTCGTAGCGAGAATCGAATTTAACTGATGATCGAGCCGCGTATCGCCGAGCATGGGAATTTTGAAGATATTCGCCAAGTCGGTTTTATACATATGAATTAAATCATCCGGGTCGGCCAGATAATTTTTCACTTCGGCTTGCACGATCACCGTAGCCTTGCTGCCGATCATCGCTTGCGACAAGGCCGAACCGCCGGTCTTGCGGTCTATGGTCAGCAGCACGGAATTAAACACCGGGTCGTTGATCGGTTTGAATTTAATCGTTTGTTGCCCCGTGCTGGCATAAAAGCCTACGGCGGGAGCCTGCAAACGCGACATCGCGCGGACGAGTTCGCCAATCAGAATCTCGTCTTTGCTCTCGCGCATCTCTTGCGAATGTTTAAAGTTTGATAGGAAAGAAAGCATGTCGTAACTCCTGAAGAGGTAGGGCAGGTTCGTAACCTGTCCGCCATTTTCGCCGCATCAGATCGGACAGGTTACGAACCTGTCCTACCAGTTATACGCTCAAGCGTCCGCGCAGGTATTTCGCCAACGCCTGCACAGTCGCGTAAATGTGTTGTTGTATCAGCGCACTATTCACCGACCAGTTCGCCCCGAAGTATTGATCGAGGTCGAGAATCAGCGGTACTTGCACGAAAATGTAACCGCTCGTCAGGTCAGCGTCGCAAGTTATGACGCCGGGTTCGCCCGCGTCGAGGTACTGGCTTTTAACTTCAGCCCGCAACGCGCCGAAGACGGCTTGCGTGTTTTGCACGACTTCGCCGTAACCAATCGTGACGTTGGCTTTGCGCCCCAGCACTTTGGCGGTGAGCAGGTCTTCTGCCAGGTTGTGCAATTGAAAGATGACGCGCTGTTTGGTTTGCAGCCATTCAAAGCGTAAAAAATGTTTGACCCCGTCTGAGTTCAAATCAATCAACGCATAACCCTGCTCTACCATCGAAGTGATGACGGCTCCGACGAGCAAGTCATCCATCTGCGTGTTGTTGAGGGTTTCGTTGAAATGTTTCCAGCTCTCTTTGACAAGGCCGACGAATATCTGATCGTGTTCTTCGCTCATAGTTTTATTAATGGTATCGCAACCTGTTAGATTGCGAGGCGTTTCTCCTCACACTGAAAATTTGACCACGAGACCTTCGCAACCTAACAGGTTGCGATACAACTTTTAAGCCGACATCACGTTGTCTAAAAATTCATTCCTGAATTTTCCCTGCGGATCATATTTCCGCAGCAATTGTTGGAAGTCGGCATAACGTTCGTAACGCGCTTTAAGTTGCGCCGGAGTGATCGTAAATAACTTGCCCCAATGCGGGCGCGCGCCGTATTGCGAAAGTAACTCTTCGACAATGGGAATATGTTTCATCACCGCTTCGGTGTGCGGCTTCCAGGTGAAATGAATGACGACGCTAGGGCGTTTATAAGCCGTACTCATCCACAAGTTGTCTGCCGCGACGGTGCGGATTTCGGAAATAAATAAATCCGGCCCCCATTGCGCGCCTAAGTTATTCACGGCTTTGAGCGCGGCGAAAGCATTGCGCAGCGGGATAAAAAACTCTGATTGCAATTCCTTGCCAGTGCTGGGCGTGAATTCCATCTTGAAATGTGGCAAGCGTTGATGCCACGGCCCAGGCACGCCCAATTGTTCTGAACAGCTTTCGGCGGATTGGTCAATCACCGGATGCAAATTTCTCGTAGCCAGTTTCGCGCCGAATAACTCAGGCGGCGCAATGAAGGGTTTATCGGTAACTCGATTTTTCACCCAGACTTCGCTGACGAGGTTTTTCTGCCAATTGGTGAACAAGCTGACGCTGTAACCGCCTGACATGATTTTTTCAAAGTTCTTTTCTAACTCACCGAAAGGCAAGTCTTGATAAACGTGCTGGGTAACTTGAAACGTAGGTTGAATGTCCAGCGTGACTTTAGTTACTACGCCAAGGCCGCCTAGATGTACGACCGTGCCTAAAAATTCTTCGCCGTTTTTCTCTCTGGTTAGCGTGGTGACTTCGCCAGCGGCGGTGACAAACTCAAGCCCTGACACTGCCGTAGCCAGATTACCTAACTTAATGCCTGAGCCGTGCGTAGCCGTGGCAGTCGAACCGGCGACGGAAATGTGGGGCAGGGAAGCGAGGTTGTGCAGCGCGAAACCTTTTTCCTGCAAATAAGTTCCCAACGTACCGTAACGCACGCCCGCTTCGACGGTGACGGTCTTTTTCGCGGCATCCAGGCCGATGATTTTGTCGAGCTTCTTGGCTGAAACCAACTGATGCGGCGAATCGGCGATCTTGTTGAAACAATGTTGTGTGCCCAACGCGCGGAGCTTGTCGGCTTGTTTAATCGCGGCTTGTACCTGTTCAACCGTTTCGGGGTAAGCGACTTTCGCTGTGCTGTATTCCAGGTTACCCGCCCAATTGGTGAGCTTGGCGGGCGCGGGCGAAGCCGTCGGCGCAACTGCGGGCGGCGCGCTGGGTTGTTGGCAAGCCGTGAGCATCGCGCCGGTAAATCCAGCCGAAGACATTTTCAAGAAGGTGCGTTTTTTCATGGTTGAACCTCGAATAGTAACTTAATTTTGAGTTAGCGCGTCGTGTTCGTAACTTGACCGTAAGGGCTACGGACATACGCCGTGACTTTGTTCAGATACACCATCAGGCCGTCATCTGTCGGAGACGTGCCATCACGCGCGCCGCGCTAGGCAGCTTTTCCTTGTGGCGTTTCGCGCTAGCAATCCATAGTTGAGTTACCAACTCAAGCTCTTCTAAGCATTCCAGCATCGTCTCGCCTTGCGCCAGGCAGCCTTTCAACGTGGGAATTTCTGCCACGTAACCACCCTCTTCACAAGGGTAAATGACTACGGGATACTTGATGTTTTCTTTCATTCTTCCTCTCCTTGAGCTTGTTCGATCAATTCGATTACTCGGCTAACATACACAGATTTGACGCGATTGTTATGCACTGGAATAACAAAGGTCACTGCCCCGCTTTTGAAAATGTGATGGCTGCCAGTGACGCGATCAAGTTCGAAGCCTTCCTGAAGCAGTAACGTTCGGATGGCTGCAAAAGTAACTCCCTGAGGGCTGGCTTTCAGGCGCTCAAATAATTTACTTTTTTTGCTCATCAACAGTTACCTGCCTCAGCGTGATGCGTTTACTTTGCGACCGACTGCTTTTGATGCTCACCTTACGCCAAGCCTCAACTCGTTGCCAAGAGCCAGCGGACGGGCGAGTGCATCGGTAGCTTCGCGGACGATGATGGTGTCGTCTGTCCATGCGCGTAACCGGAGTGGCGAGCGCGGGGCGAAATGCAGGATGAACAAATCCTGTACACCTGTGGGCAAGGTAGTTCCGCTGGGCAGGGCGATGACGAAACCGAGTTTGCCTTGCGCAAGAGCTTGTTCGTTGAGGATGAGTTGAGCGTTGGGCAGTGCGGACGTGACGCGCAATAAACGTGCCTGGTGAGGCGCGAGCCGCAGCGTACCGCTCAGGGCATTTTCGTAGCCGGTGGCTTGGTAAGTCACGGTCAAGGTGTTGTTACCAGATAGCTTGTGCGCGGCCAGATACGTTGCGTCATCGAAGCCGCCCTTGCTGACGCGCGGGCTACTGACACGAGACGCGAAGTCGCCTGTAACGGCGAAAGCAAACAACGGCGCGAGCGGCCCGGTGGCGCGGATGGGTTCATCCAATCCGGCGGCGTAACGTCCGGCTTGCGTGAAATCGGCGGCGGTCAGGCGTCCGTCGCCGCCGATTTCGCGGGGAGCGCAATCGGCGCGTTGGAATTCGCTGCCCAGCGCGGGCGTGAGCAAGCCCGCGACGAAACGTCCCATCAACGTCCAATCGGTGACAGTGAGCGCGTCGTTGCCGGTGGGACGCGGCGCGATGTCGGCTTCAAGGCCGATCAATTCTTGCGCGCCGCCTGCGAGCCGCGCGCGAATGCCGTAATTCACCGCCGTGCCGCCCGCGCCTTCTGACAACACGAACGTCACGCCTTCGTCGGAGCGATAAGAACGGCGGCGCGCGGGATTGTTGTTGTCGAAGCCGAGCGGAATGATTTCAGGCGTCGTGAGCATGCGAAAGCCTACGACAAAGTCGCCCGCGTTGATCGTGAGCGGCGTTGGCAACGTATAAAGGCTGAATTCATTGACCGCCACGATTTTCAGATTCGTCGGTTGAAAGACCGTGCCGTCAATCACGTTGTCGCCGTCGGCGTTGTGCCCTGCGATCAGGGTGAAGTCAGCGCCCACGCGCGCGCCTCCGCGACCAGAAAAATAAATCGCAATCGCCGTCAGCGTCGCCGGATAACTCACAGGCGTCAGGCGATTGACGCGATAGATCACACCCGCGACGGTGCTGCCGCTGTCGCGTTCAAAGCTGCCGTCATCCACGGCGATTTCGCGCGGCGCGGCTTCTTGCGTGATGACGAAATTGCGAGTGCCGAACGTAATGGTGGCTACGCGCGATTGCGGCGAAGTGTTGGCAGCGACGGCGAAATTGATCGTGCCGTTGCCGCGTCCGGTGAAGCCGGGCAGTACGCTAACCCAAGTGTCGCTCGCCGTCGCAGCCCACGCGCAATCATTCGCGGCGGCGACTATCACCGCACCGATGCCACCATACGACAAAAAGTTTTGCGCGGCGGGTGTGAGTTCATAAGCGCAACCTGCGCCCGCCGATTGTGTGACGGCGACGGTTTGCCCTGCGACGAACAATGTGCCGGTGCGCGGCACGGCGTTGATGTTCGGCGCGACGGTGAAATTCACTGTTCCGTTGGAACTGCTGTTGATCGTGATGAAAGGCGATTGGCTGATGGCCGTCCAACTGCAACCGGACGTGACGTTAAGCGAAAGGCTTGCGCCGCTGGCGGGCGCGTTGTGCGTGAGCGGCGTGACGTTGTAACTGCATTCGCCGACGGTGAATACGCTATTGCCGGTGACGGATTGTCCGTCGGGATTGATAACGGCTACGTTGTGCGCGCCAGTTGCGGCTCCAACCGTTGAGACGGTTAGTCGCAAGGTCGTCGCGTTGACATAAGTTATTCGTTGCACCGCGACGCCGCCGCTGACTTGCGCGTTGAGGCGGCACGCGAAGCCCGCGCCGGGGTCAAAAAAACCTGCGCCGTCATTTGGTAAACCGGTGATGGTGACTTCGACGTTGCTTTGTCCGGCGGGCACGCTGGGCGGATTGGCGCTCGCGGGCGTGGCAGGCGGCGGCGCGGCGAGCTTCGCCACTTTTACGCCGTAACTGTTCAAGCCGTCAACGAACTGTTGCACCGTCCACATCGTCATATCGTCGCAAGGGTCTAGGCTCGTATAGGAATAGTCGCCCCAACGCCGTCCAATCGCTGAATCGCCCGTGTCGCGCGCGGGGTTGTAGGCGTGGGCCGCCGCCGTGAAAAGCAAAGGCACGCGCGTTATGCCCAGCGCGTCACTTGCCAATCGTCCCGCCGTTGCCGCGTTGATGTATTCGTTCGTGCCCGCCGTCGAAGCGCCCAACGCCATATGCCCTTGCCCCGAAGTCATCAACGTAGGAATAAAGTAATGGCGCGCGTCGGTGGTGTTATTGGCCGAGTCGGCGAATACGGTTCCGGCTTGAACGAGTCGCGGAGCTTCAGCGTCAAGGTCGCTAATTTCGTACCAGCGCGCGGCGGTGCGCGTGCGCGAACCAAGCGAAGTGCCGCGATGGTCTACGCCGATGTTGTGGGCTGTCCAAAGTTTGCCGTTGCGAATGTGTGCGGCAAACAGACGGTCGCCGATGGCGTCGAGGTTTCCGTCAGCGCCTTGCGTATTGCCCAAATGCGGCACTCTGACCGGCGGCGACGTAGCGAGTACGTTAAGGTTCAGGTTGGGCGATAACGTTGGCGTGCCGCCGGGATCGCTCACGCGCCGCAATACGAGTTTGCCTAACGCGGCGTTGTCGGTTCCGATCACGTAACCGGTGCTGTTGGCTTCGACACTGTCAGCGGCTTGTGGCGTAAACATCCCGGCTGAATTCGGGCCTGCGCTTAAACCGCGAAAGGCTGTGGCGACTAACGCTGCGCCACTGACGACGGCGCTTTTGCGAATGACGAACAGGTCACAGCTCGCAAACGTGTCGTCGGAATAAAACAAATTCACACCGACATAGAGCGCGTGGTTGTCTACGGCAAAGGTTGGGTAATCGGCGAAAAGCCCCGGCGTGCCAGCGGGCGCTACGGTGTTGTGTTGAAAGCTGTAAAAACGCCACACCGTTGTTGCCGAAATCGTAGGCCCATCGCTGACGGCGAGCAGTACGCGGTTGTTCAATACAAGCTGTCCGCCGCGCAGGTAATTGATGCACGCGACGAACCAGCGATTCGACAGACGGTCAAACCGCACGCGCGGGTCAGTCGTCAGCGCACTCTCGCGCGTCGAACCGAAGAACACATCTAGGTCGGCATTTAATGCGCCTGTCACGCCGTTGTTTTTATCGAACACGCGAATGCGTCCGTTGATGGCGAGCAAAAATTGCGAAGGGCCAACGGCTCCCATCGAATCAGGCGGATAAGAACCCGAATCCGCCGCCGTCGCCGCCGTGAAACTAAACGTCACCGGTTGCGGCGCGCTGGCAGCAGTCTCTCCTTCTCTCAGTCTCTCTGTCTTTTCATCTTCGGCAGCAGGCCATTGCGCGCCCGGCAAGGCTTCAGGGTTTTGCGGCAGCTTGTCGCGTTCGGGCGTTTCGCGTTCAGGTTTAGGTGGACGAATCGTTTGCGGTTCGTTTTGTAACGAAGCGGTGCGCAACTGTTCGCGTTCCATAATCGCGGCGGTGGTTTCGGCGATGGGTTCGTCGCCCGTCCACGGTTGGCCGATGAGCGTACCGTCGCGCAAGGTCAACGCCGCCGGATGCGCCAGCTTGCGCGCGCGAGGTGCAGTCGCTTTCGCGGGTTTGCTGACGGCAGGCGTACGTCGCGCCGCGCGTCGTTGGGCGTTCGTGTTGTGTGTGAAAAAGAAGCAGGCAATGCCGCCGAGCGTGATGAGGATGCGCCACAGCGGAGCCAATCGGGAACGAGAAGACATCAAGGAAAAGCTCCAAAGAACTGGTTCGGGGATGATTGTTATTTGTGAAACCGCACCATAACGAGTGAGCCGCCAACCTGCAATCCCTTGAGCGAGCGGACAAGGGAATCAGTGCAGAGGAATGTTTTTTAGGGGAGGAGAGATTTCGACTTATCGGCGAGGGGCGTGTAGCATCCCGCTTCCTTTCAGACCTTCTTATACGGCATAAATTTTATGGCAGAAACGAATTCATCAGCGTTAGCGGGCTTGCGCGTACTCGACGCGGCGACGCTGTTTGCAGGGCCGCTCGCCGCGACTTTGCTCGGGGATTTCGGCGCGGACGTAATCAAACTCGAACATCCCAAGGGCGATCCCGTGCGTCATCACGGACACACCAAAAACGGTTTGAACCTGTGGTGGAAAATGATTTCGCGCAACAAGCGCGCGGTTACGCTCAACCTGAGTAATGCGACGGGGCAGGCGATGATGCGTGACTTGGTCAGGCAAGCTGACGTGCTGATTGAAAACTTTCGACCGGGTACGTTGGAACGCTGGAACCTCGCGCCTGAGACCTTGCACGAAATCAATCCGCGTTTGGTGATTGCGCGCGTGACGGGGTTCGGGCAATTCGGGCCTTATAAAAATCGTCCGGGCTTCGGCACGTTGGCCGAAGCGATGAGCGGTTTTGCGGCGATTACGGGCGCGGCGGATGGGCCGCCTACGTTGCCGCCGTTCGGCTTGGCCGACGGCATCACGGGCTTGGCGTTGAGTTCGGCGATTATGTTCGCGTTGAATGCGCGGCAGCACACCGGCAAAGGACAAGTCATTGACATCGCGTTGATCGAACCGATTCTTTCGATTCTGGGGCCGCAAGCGACGTGGTTCGATCAGCTTGGCATTGTGCAACAGCGCCTCGGTAATCGTTCGTCAAACAACGCGCCGCGCAATGTTTATCGCACCGCTGACGACCGTTGGGTAGCCATTTCGACTTCGGCGCAAAACATCGCCGAGCGTGTGATGCATCTCGTAGGCCATCCTGAAATCATCGCCGAGCCCTGGTTCGCTTCGGGCGCACAACGCGCCGAACACGCTGACCTGCTGGATGATTTCGTCGGCGGATGGATCGCGCGGCATTCGTTTGCCGAAGTCGTCGAAGCCTTTGAGAAAGCCGAAGCCGCCGTCGCGCCGATTTACGACATCGCGCAAGTCATGGACGATCCGCAATATCAGGCGCTTGATTCCATCACGACCGTCGAAGACCCCGACCTCGGCCCGCTCAAAATGCAAAACGTGATGTTTCGCTTGCTCAATACGCCGGGCGAAATTAAATGGACGGGCAAGGCCAAAGGCGCAGACAACGCGGCGGTCTATAGCGAATTGCTCGGCCTCGACGCTGACAAACTCGCGGCGCTTTCATCCGAAGGAGTGATTTGATGATCGCGCGCTCCTACCTTTTTGCGCCCGGCGATAACGAAAAGCTGTTGCGCAAATCTCTCACCGCCGGAGCCGACGCCGTCGTCTTTGATCTCGAAGACGCCGTCGCACCTGCCAACAAACCCGCCGCGCGTGAGTTAGTTCAACAGGTTTTATCTGAATTGCCGGAAACGACACCGTTGATTTACATACGCATCAACGCGCTGTCTTCGCCTTACTGGCTAGACGATCTGGTTTGCGCGTTGAGCGTGCGTGTAACGGGCTTGCGCATCGGCAAGGCTGGATCGTTCGCCGAATTACAAACGCTTGATGAGGCTTTGCGTGAATTGAATGCACCGCCGGCGTTGCATTTTGTGCCTACGATTGAGAGCGCGTTGGGTGTGATAAACGCGGCTGAGATGGCGCGGCATCCACGCGTAGCGGCTTTCTGTTTCGGCACGGCGGACTTTTTGAAAGACATCGGCGCTGAAAATGACGCTGACGAAACGGCTACGTTATTTGCGCGTTCGCAGCTTGTTTTGGTTTCGTGCGCCGCCGGATTGGCTCCGCCGATTGCTTCGGTTTTCACGCAACTCAAAGATGAAGATGGCTTGCGCGCTTCGACATTGGCGCAACGGCGGCTGGGCTTTTTTGGACGCTCCTGCATTCATCCCTCGCAACTCGTCATCATTCACGAAGCCTTTACGCTTACGCCTGAACAACTTTCAGAAGCCCGTGCCATCGTCGCCGCCGTCGCCGACGGACAAGGTGTTGCTACTTTACCCAATGGGCAATTCATTGACGCGCCGATTGTCGAATGCGCGCGGCAATTGATCGCACGTGGCGCAGACTTCAGTCTGTGAACCGTTGTGTGGACTTTAGTCCGCGTTACGACAGTGCCAGAGGGCGGACTA
>JAYSVR010000203.1:0-6335 GCA_043718445.1 Acidobacteriota bacterium
GGTTATACAAAAGGCTCGCGCTGCGAACGGAAAGCGGCGGCAAGCCGACCGCACTCAGACCTTCGCGTATTCCTGCTTCGCCTCGATCAGCACCGGCAAATCGGCGTCGGCGTCTTTCCACAGCCGGAAGAATTCGTCGTAGCTCTGCTTTGCTTTCGCCGTATCGCCTTGCAACAACATCGCACGTCCCAGTCCAAGATGCGCCAGCGGATAGAGCGGCGGGGTGGGCGACCAGCCGCGATGGTCAAGAATCTTTTGAAACTCGCTGGCTGCCGCTGCGCCGTTGCGTTCGCCCAGATACGCCTGCCCGCGCAGATAATTCTGATAAAAGTTGCTCACGTTTTCATAGCGGCTGGCGGCTGACAAGATTTGGATGACCTGCGTGCGGTTGCCGCGTTGCACTTCGAGCGCGGCACGAATCAGAGGCAGGTAGATCTCGTTGACGATGGTGCTTTTGGGATAGCGTTTGACGGCTTCGTCGTTCATTGTCTGCGCCTGAGCCGCTGCGCCACACAGCGCCTGCGCCATTCCTGCGCGAAAAAGAGAGGTCGGGGTGCGGGGCAAGGCAGCGGCGCGGGCGAGTTCGGCGCGGCTCTGCGGGCAATGCCCCAGGACGGCAGCCCACTCGGCATTCGATGACATACTATTCCCGGTCTCCTCCTGCAAACTGCGCTGCTGTGCTAGTTCAGCCGCACGGTTGGAGAATTCCTGCGCTCGCTTCCACTGTCCGCCGAATGCTGCTGCGCCAGCTTGCCAGTCAAACGCGACGTACTCATCTAACTTGCCGCGCGTCCAGTCAATCTGTTGTTGCATCGCGGACGCCTCACCACTGATGAAGGCAAGTTGATACAGAAAGGTGTGAACGAATGTATTATCGTGTTTCTGCTGAACCGCCTGCTCACAAATTTCTTTGGCTTCGGCGAAACGATTGAGGCGGATGAGATTGCGTCCTGCACCTGAATACCCGCCGGAGTAATTCGGATTGAGGCGTAGGCTTTCCCGGGCTGCTTCGAGGCCTTTTTCAAATTGCCCAACGAACCAGTACCGGAATGCCAAGCTATTCGGCGAACGATAATCGTGAGGATACGTTTGACGGGACATTTCAAGCGCTTCAATGGCCTTGTCAGTTTCACCAGTAACATAGACATAGTACCAATAAGTGATGCGGAGTTTCTCGAACGCACTTGCTTGATCTTTCAATGCGAACGCTTTTTCTGCCCATTCAGCCGCCAGTCCAGGCTGATTGGTGTCGGCGTAGAGTGATGCCAGTCCAGCGTGAGCATAGGCAAAGTTGGGATCAAGCTCCACAGCACGTTGGCAAAATGGAATCGCTTCGAGGAGTTTGCCCCTCACACTCTGCTCAGTTCCCAGCGAGTAAGCCTTGAGCGCCTCCAGCGATGAGGTCGTGACCTGTTCCAGCGGCGCATCAAACTTCTGAATCGAACTGAGCGATTCGCCCAGCTTCTCGCGCAATCGCGTCGCCGCTTCGCCCAGCGTCCGCAGCACCTGTTCCTTGCCCTCGGCTTCGCCTTGTTCGCGCGCCAGCACGTCGCCCGTTTGCCCGTTAACCGCTTCGAGGTTGATTACGTAATTACGCCCTAGACTCGCTATCGTGCCGGTCAGCAACGCTTTCAAACCCTGCCGCTGACAGATTTCGCGGCCTACCGTTGGCGTCACGCGTTCGTCCGGCGATTTGTTCATCAAGCGCAAGGTCTCGCGCACGCGTTCGTCCGCAAACAGATTCAAAAACGGCGATTGCCCCAGATGCACCGCCAGCGCCTGTTTGAGCGTGCCATCAAACACGCTGTCGCCCGTGGTGTTGGTGAAATCCGCCAGCAGGATCGTGTCTTTGTCGGTCAATACAGGTTTGCGGCTGAAGTAAAAGAACGCTGCGACTAAAGCGATGACCAAAACAGCAATGGTGACGAGCGCACTGGCAACCTTGCGTGACGTGAAACGCGCGTTCGTAGTTCCACCTTCAGGCGGTTGACTCGGCTGGCGAACTTCACCACCTGAAGGCGGAACTACGAACGCGCTGGGCGACGGGGCTGCTTGCTCCTTGAGGCTGGGCGTGCGCGAGAGCTTGGCGACAAAGGCCAGTTCTTCTTGCAGGTTTTTCAAATCGGCAAGCAACTCATTCGCCGTGGCGTAACGCGCCGTGCGGTATTTTTGCAAAGCCTTCGTGACGATGCGCTGCAACTCATCAGGTATGTCCGCAGCAAGCGTCGCAGGCGATTCGCGCAAGATCGCGCCCAGCACGTCAATCATGTTCACGCCCTCGAACGGACGCCGCCCAGTGAGCATTTCATACAACACGATGCCCAGCGAAAAGAGGTCAGAGCGCCCGTCTACTTTTTCGCCGCGCGCCTGTTCGGGCGACATATAACTTGCCGTACCCATCACCGCGCCAGGCATGGTTGATTGCGGAGCCTCGGAGTGCGGAGTGCGGAGTGCGGAACGCGGAGTCGCCTGCGGAGATTGCATCAGGGTTTCAGCGTCTTCTTCATTCCGCACTCCGCATTCCGCATTCCGCACTCCAAAGCTTCGCAATTCCGTCTGTTTGGCGAGGCCGAAATCCAGCACCTTCACGATGCCGTCTTTGCGCAGCATCACGTTTTCGGGCTTGATGTCGCGGTGAATGATGTTCGCTTCGTGCGCGGCGGCCAGCGCCTGCGCGGTTTGCATGGCGATGTCGAGCGTTTCATTCAATGGCAGCGGAGCGCGTTGCAAACGGTCGCGCAAGGTTTCGCCATCAATGAATTCCGAGGCGAGGAAATGCGTTGTGCCTTCTACACCGAATTCATAAATCGTCAGAATGTTCGGATGATTCAGCGCCGAGGCGGCAAAGGCTTCCTGCTCGAAGCGGCGCAAACGGTCGGCATCTTGCGCGAGCGAATCAGGCAACACCTTGAGCGCGACACGGCGGCGCAAGCGTTCATCTTCGGCCAGATAGACTTCACCCATGCCGCCTGCGCCGAGCGGGGCCAGCACGCGATAGTGCGAAAGCGTAGTGTTAGCGGGCAAACCGTTCTTCATGTATTCATCAATACGTGGCGGCTTTTGAGGTCGAAGCATCTACTTCCGATTCGGCAACGACAGGTGACGCGGCTACGCGCTTGGGCGGTAAAGTAACTGTTTCATAGTTTCCGTTTCGCTGACGTTGGCGAAGCGCAACGACGATGGCGTGCATGTCGTAATTGGACTCAGCCGCAATTTCTTCGCGGATTTTGTGCAATTCTTCGATGATAGGGTCTTCCAGCATAAACATCCTCCAACGGTTTCAGATTAACTCTTCAGGCGTGCCAATCAGCAACGGATGATAACCTGCCTCACGACAGGTCTGTTCGATGGCACCGCGCTTTGCCAAATTGGCGATGTGCTTGCAATTCCAAGTGAGCAGGTAATCCATCCCTTCGACCGAAGCCACCGCGATATGAAGCGCGTCCAAATAAGCCTTTTGCGGGAGCGCGTGGCGAGCAAGCAACAGGTTCGCCAACGCTTCTGCTTTATCTGACAAGGGCAATATCGGCAGTTGATTCAGCGCCGCCATACGTTTGGCAATTTGCGTTGCATCACCGCGCTGTGCTTCGTCCCTGACTACATCTGACGCGAATACTTCGTGCTGATGCCGCTCGTTATTCCACCAATCCGCCGTGACTTGCTGCCGCGCTGCCATAATCAAATCGCGGCTGGGGCGAGCTACCAGATAGCTGATAAAACTGGTTTCGAGATAAATCTTCGGCATCGTTTAAGCTCCAGCGCGGCGTGGCAATAACGCAGTTCGCGTGCAATACTTTCGCCGCCTCAGAGTCTGTTTGAAAATTAGCTCCATAGGAGCGGAATGTTTATAGATCAAGGCGAAAAATGCCTCTATAGCTCCGTAGGAGCGGCATCTGCATATTTCGCTCCTACGGAGCTTGGGGAATTTGTCGCTCGCATTGCTATAAACATTCCGCTCCTACGGAGCTAAAGCCGTATGCTCGAATTTCCAAACAGACTCTCAGCGGCGCTTCTTTACCGCAGGCACAAACAAAAACTAACACACTCTCAATTCATTCTCGAACAAAGCTCGAAGCAGTTTTTATATGTCAGAAGAACGTAAAAGTTTGACGGGTTCGTTATTCAAAGGCTTGACCGGCAAGGCGGTCGAATCGCTCGCCAAAAGCGTGGGCATCAATCCCTCCGACCGTGGCTGGGTGACGGTGGATATTGGGGCTACGTTGATGAGCGTATCGCCCAAAGTCGCGCTCGATTTCTTTCGCGCGGCCAAAGAGGTTTCGGCTTATCTCGAAAGCAACGACTTGCGCGCGTGGGCCGAGATCGGCAAGCGCATCGCGCTCAACAGCGTCGAAGAAGCTTCGGAATTCTTTCGCTATTCGGGCGAAACGCTGGGGCAGTTGTCTGAACCTTTGCGCGTACAGCTTATCGCCTTGTGTTCCAAACAGATCGTGCTTTCGCCGCAAGCTGCGCTGACGACGTTTCGCAATGCGCCTTATCTGGCTTCGAGTTTGGGGTCGGAAGTTTTTGCTTCGCGGCTGTTCGCCATCGCCGTCGAAGTCGCGCAACGCTCTGTCAAGCATTCGACCGAAGTCTTGACCGCCGCGCCCGGCGCGCTCACCGCGTTGCGCGAATGGGAAGACGTTGAGGCTGACCTTTCGCCGACGGAAGCGACGCTTGCGCTCGCTGAAAATTTTGCGCAACGCACGGGCGCGACGGCGGCGGAATTTTTATCTGCCATCGGCGAAGGGCTGCAATTCGTCAAGCGTCCCGCCGACATCATCGCGCTGTGCGAACAGACCGCCGTCTTTCTCGAACGCGGCGGCGCGACGGCGCTGCAATACTTCCGCTCGGCGCGTTCGGTGATCGAAGTCGGCGGCGCTGAGAGTTTTGAGAAATGGAATCGCGTCACGCGCAAAGTCGCCAGCGAAGGCAACGCGATTGTTTACGATTTTTTGAAGCTCACGCCCAAAGTCGTGACTACGCTGTCAGCCGCGCAACGCAAGCGCATCGCCGAACGCATCGGCACGGTGCTGGACGTAGTCGAAGAGTTGGCCGAGAACAATGTTTACGTCGCGCTCGAATGTTTTAAGTCGTCGCCGCGCGCGTTGGCGGCGGCTTCGCTCGATCAGTTTCAGGCGTGGGCGCGCGCCGGAGCCGAGTTGCATCAGCAAGATCGTCGCCGCGCGCAGGCTTATTACGCGCTTGAATCCAAGAGCAGCCAGGAATCGCTGCGCGGCGCGCACGACGGCGTCACGCTCGAATCAATCTCGCACCTGTTGCGGCTTTATGTCGAAGGTCTCACCGGGCGCGAGATGACCATCGCGCCGCTCGGTTCCGTACCCGAAGAGTCGCGCATCACCGACGGTCAGACGATTCAACTGCCTGCGGTGGTCGCCGAATTTGGTTCGACTGAAGATGATTTCAAACTATACAAAGCTCTTGCCGCGCACGCCGCCGGACAAGTCGAATTCGGCACGCGCGACATTGGCACGACCGACTTGCGCGCCGCGTTGCGCCAGATTGACGAACATTTCGAAGACGCGATCAAAAAAGAAATCGAACGCGCCGAACTCGAAGATCTGCGCCGCAACAAAGAATACGTGCAGTATTCCAACCTCGAACACCTCAACCGCTTTTTGCAGCGACCGCCTTTGCGCGAAGACCAATACGACACGGCTGATTACAAAACCGTGCTGTCGCGCTTTCCCAACAACCTGCTGGCGACGCGCATATTTACTACGCTTGAGAATGGACGCATTGACTGGCGCTTGCGCGGTGAGTATCGCGGCATCCGGCGCGACTTGGATTTCGTGCAAAGCCGTTTGATGGAACGCCGTCCGCCCATCGCCGAACTCACCGTCGAACAAACGCTGTATGAGTTGCTGTTTCAGATTACGTTATGCGGCGGCGTGATTGACGTGACTGCGCGACAAGCCTATTCACAAATCATTCTCGAACTCGAATCCATCGTCGCTGAGTATTTGCGCAAAGATGACGCTTCGGTTTCTGACACGTTGCTTGCCACCAAGCGCGTTTATGAATTGCTCGGACAAGCACGCCAACAAGAAGCCGAAAAGAACGAAGAGGCCGACGAAGAAAAAGAAGACGATAACGGCGAAGGCGAGGGCGATAACAAAGACCAGCAACAGACCAGCGCGCAACAACAGCAACGCACGCCTGACGTATTCAGCCAGTGGACGCAAACGGTGGAAGAGGTGATGCCCTCTGACAGCGATTTGCTCAACGAACTGATGAACGCCGAAACCAGCGAGCAGGACTTGCAAGAGGGCGACGAAGTTTTCTTTTACGACGAATGGGATCGTGAACTCGGCGAC
>JAYSVR010000204.1:0-21408 GCA_043718445.1 Acidobacteriota bacterium
GATGGCGTGATGACGGGCGGACTGAAGTCCACCCTACGTTCGCCGACTGAAGTCCACGCTACGTTGCAAGCCTTTCGGCACTGGCCGATGGAACCGCTTGTGTCTTCGTTGACGAGTCGTCGTGTGTTTAACCCTGTGACGGAAGAGAACGTTTTTCCGCGCTACGGACGCCGCGCGTTCCTGGCTTTGATCGTAGCGGGTTTGCCCTCAGATGCGCGGCGGTGGGAAGTGCGCGTCAATGTGGGCGGATTTGGCGTGCAACCGATTTACATCGGGCCGGCGGAAGAGGAAGGCTGCATGCAAATCAATGTGCCGATGCCGCCTGGATTGGTTTTGGGATTGGCTGCCGTTGAAGTGTGGCATCGGCAAGCGTGTGCGGACCCAAGCGTAATCGAAATCAGCGAAGGCCAATCCATCTAATCAGCAGCCGTACATTTTCACGCCGCAACGCGAACTTCTCCCGCAATGCGTGAGCGTGGTTTGCGTTTCACGACAATCTCGACATCCTGATCGAGCTTGGTTAAAAATCCGATCAGCGTATCAATCGAGAAATTTCTCAATTGGCTGCCACGATTCAAAGCAGACACACGCGCTTGCGTTACCTGGAGCATTTCGGCGGCTTTCTGTTCGGTCAGCTTGCGCTGCTTGATGAGGCTCATTATTTTTATGGCAAGCACCGCCTTGACGTACATTTCTTTTGCGTCAGGCAATCCCAAATCGGCAAACACATTGCCGCTACTTTTTTCGAACTCAATCGTTTCTTTCATACGCTACTCATCCAGCTTGCGCCATTCACGTCCCTCGCGCGCTAGCAACTCATCCGCTTCTTTTGGTCCATAAGAACCTGCCGCGTAATTCGGAAACGTACGTGGTGGCAGTGCCGACCAAATATCCAGGATGGGTTCGATGACGCTCCACCCGGCTTCGACCATATCGGCGCGTTGAAAGAGGGTGGCGTCGCCTTCCATGCAATCGTAAAGCAAGCGTTCGTAACCGGTGCTGGGCGTGCTGCCGAAATAGTCTACGTAATCGAAATCCATCTCGACCGCGCCCATGCGCATGATCGGGCCGGGGACTTTGGCGCCGAAGCGTAGCGAGATGCCTTCGTCGGGCTGGATGCGAATCACGAGGCGATTGGTGCGCAACCGTTCAATCGAAGTGTCGCGGAATAGCACGAACGGGGCTTTTTTGAATTGGATGGAAATCTCGGTCACGCGCTTGCCCATGTGTTTGCCGGTACGCACATAAAACGGCACGTCAGCCCAGCGCCAGTTATCAATCATCAGCTTCATGGCAACGAAAGTTTCCGTACTCGAATTCGGTGCGACATTTTCTTCCTGCCGATAGCCGATGACGCGCTCGTCGTTCATTTCGCCCGCGCCGTATTGCCCGCGCACGACATCGGTCAGCACTTCTTCGGGCGTGAAGGGCGAGAGCGCGTGCAGGATTTTAGCTTGCTCATCCCGCACGGCGTTGGCGTCGAACGAGATGGGCGGTTCCATCGCGGTGAGCGATACGAGTTGGAACAGGTGGTTCGGAATCATGTCGCGCATCGCACCGGACGATTCGTAATAGCCGCCACGTTTCTCGACGCCGACGGTTTCAAGCGCGGTGATTTGCACATGGTCAATGTAGCGGCGATTCCAAATCGGTTCGAAAATGCCGTTGCCGAAGCGAAAGACCATGATGTTTTGTACGGTCTCTTTGCCGAGGTAATGGTCAATCCGATAGACCTGCTTTTCGTCCAGCACCTGTTTGATTTCGGCGTTGAGCGCGCGCGCCGAATCGAGGTCGCGTCCGAAAGGCTTTTCGATAATGACCCTTCGCCACTTACCATTTTCTTCGTTGGTCAATCCGGCTGCGCCGAGTTGCTGAATTGCCGGGCCGAAAAATTGCGGCGCAATCGCCAGATAGAAAAAATAATTGCCGTGGCATCCGTGATCAGCGTCGGCTTTCTGAATCGTGGCTTGCAGCCTTTGATACAACGCCGGATCGTTCAGGTCGCCGTTGAGGTAATAGATGCGTTTGAGAAACCATTCCCACAGATCAACTTCGACGCCCGCTGAGGCGAAGGTTTTCATGTCGGCGCTGATTTGTTCGCGAAAGGCTTCGGTGGTGAGTTCGTTGCGTCCGGTGCAAACGATGGCGAATTCGCGCGAGAGTAAATTGGCTTGCGCCAGATTATAAAGCGCAGGGAACAGCTTGCGTTTGGTCAGGTCGCCCGTCGCGCCGAAAATCACCATTACGCACGGCGGCGCGGGATGTCCGGGAGTCAATGTGCCAGTGTCATTTGTGGGTTGAGCCATTCGATTTGTTTACCTGAAAGTGAGAGAAAAACGTATGGCAGGTTCATAACCTACCTTACGTTGGGCGGACAGTTTAGGAACCTGCCTGTTTTGAAAATTGATGTCCGCCACACTTGGAGAGGGATTTCGCCACAAAAAAGCACAGGAGCCACAAAAAACTTTCTTTTCTTTTGTGGTTTATGTGCTTCTTTGTGGCGAAATCCCTCTCCAGCCAAAGCGGATATTCAATGTCCAAACATGCTCTTACATTGTGCGTTAGCTGTTTGCCGGTTTTTCAGTGTGTCCGCCGAACTTATTGCGCATTGCCGACAACATCTTGTCGGCAAACGTCGCCTGTTGGCGCGAACGGAAGCGCGCAAACAGGGCAGTCGCCAGCACGTCAACCGAAACGGCTTCTTCGATGGCGGTTTGAATCGTCCAGCGGCCTTCGCCGGAATCTTGGACGAAGCCGGTGAAATTCGAGAGCGAGGGGTTTTCAGCCAACGCCTGTGAAGTCAAATCCAACAGCCACGAACTCACGACGCTGCCGCGCCGCCAGACTTCGGCGATGTCGGCGACGTTAAAATCGTAGCGATAATCTTCGGGCAGTTCTTTCTTGCTGGCGTTGGCGAAGATGTCGAAGCCCTCGGCATAAGCCTGCATCAAGCCGTATTCAATGCCGTTGTGAACCATCTTCACGAAATGTCCCGCGCCCGCTTTGCCGCAATAGAGATAACCTTGCTCGGCGGAATTTTCCTGACCGGCGCGTTCTTCGGTGAGAGCGATGTCGCCTTGTCCGGGCGCGAGCGTTTTGAAGATCGGATCGAGGTGTTGGGCGCTCGCCGCTTCGCCGCCGATCATCATGCAATAGCCGCGTTCGAGTCCCCAGACGCCGCCGCTGGTGCCTACGTCAAGGTAATTGACGCCTTTTTCGGCGAGCGTTTTGGCGCGGCGTACGTCGTCTTTGAAATAGGAATTGCCGCCATCAATCACGATGTCGCCGTTCGTCATGAATTTCGACAGCGCCTCAATGGTTTTCTCAGTCGGGTCACCCGACGGGACCATGACCCAGATCGCACACGGTTTCGCCATTTTGCTGACGAGGTCTTCCAGCGAAGCCGCGCCTTGTGCGCCTTCGGCTTCGAGCTTTTTGACCGCTTCGACACTCATATCGAACACAAAACATTCGTGTCCGCCACGCAGCAGACGGCGCACCATATTGCTGCCCATTCTGCCCAGACCAACCATACCCAGTTGCATCGTTTTCCTGCTCCTTAATTGTTGGAAAAATTTGTGAATTGAATTGCACGGGCAGTCTAATCGCTCGCAGCGAGAACTGACAAGGATTGGAGCGCAGTTGAGGCGGCGCAGCCCTAGGAGTGCTGCGGCTCGACGCAGCTTTCCCACGCCACTTGAATTGGCAAACGATGACAGGCAACGCGAGGCGTCTGGCTCCAGCCAATGGCTTGCGCTTCAACAGGTGTAACAAAGCCGCGTCAAGCGATACCGCTGGCGAATTCGACTAGGTACCGCTAAGTCTTTTAGACTCAACAGGTCTTCTGAACTTTGAAGCCCGTAAGTCCTTTAGAATTGAATTCGCCAGCGGTATCTCAAGCCGCAGCACTCCAAAACGCTGCGCGATGGCAGAGCGTAGCAGCGTATCGCTATAACTAAACCGGCATTGCGCGCCCGCTTGACGTGATTTGCGTGGGCGCTTAGTGCCGATTTTTAAGTTAGTGCGTTAAAAATGCACTTTGAATGATTCAATCCTTGTCGGCATATTTTGTTTGTGATAAAAGCCACCTTGTCATTATCCAAAGCGGTACTTTATCTTAAGCAGTATTTTTAGGTTACGAATCGGCAATTAGTATTCCTGCCAAGTTGAGTTACATTTAATTTCCCCCTCCCTGTTCTTCAGACGTATTTTGTCAGTGCTGCGCTAGCTGCGTTTAACGACAAATTGAAAATGCTTGAGTAGGGCCTTATAGCTTTTACCTCCTAGCAAGAAGCGCCTTACTTGAACTTATTGACTGGATTAGCCCCGAGGAAAGTCATATGCGTGTCAAAGAAATAAGGTTAGGTTCATTTTTATTTCTGTTATTAGTAGTTTGGTTTATCGCTGTTAAGACGGCTGCAATCAAAGTAGGAGTGTTGCCTTTTTTTGTTAATCAACAGTATGTTCAGGCGCAGCGGGTGGAGGCAACTGAAGTCTCTTCTAATGATCGAAATAAAAATATTTCGTCAAATGAAGCGTTTAATAGCACAATAAAGCTTGTCGCAGCTTATGTTGTTAATAGAAGTGAAAAAGATGCGCAATTTACTGATGGAAAACGAAATGATTTGGTAATAAGAGCATGGTCAGGGCGTTTGCCAAGCTATGAAAACTCGCCTCAAATTCATTTATTGGTTCAAGAAGCTCTTGGCTATCCTAAAAGCACTATGCTATTTAATGATAACGTAAGTAGCGGCCGGGAAGAGAGCTTTCAAGACTTGCTGCGCGGAGTTAAGACTGCTATAAAAAGAGACGATCTGTACTATAAAGCTACGATTGCAAATGCTGGAAGTCAAGAGGTCATAGCTCCTGTTATCAGCTACTACACGAACCCGCCAGATTCTATTTCTGAGTATCTTTTTGTGTACGGGGTATATGGAACAGGTGAAACCAGTGCTGATGTAAGTTTAAGTTTTGTTTGCGATCATATGAAAAATGGCAAACCTATAAGCCGCGTGCCTATATTTTCAAAAAGTACCTTTATGAAAATTGGAGAAGAGCGCAGTATACTATTTAATTTACGCAATCACCCGTCAGGAGAATATCGGATTATAGCAGAAGCAGCACAAGGTAATTCACCTGTTTGCGAAGTTATTTTTTACCATAAAGGATCTGACCGCGAGAAGTAATTGTGACGGTCACACTCAACAAATTAAATTAGATTCTAAAGACTCTTAACTCGATTACTATTTGAATAAATCATATAGTAGTTTATATGCATATGAAATAATCGGTGCTATGAGCGCCAGCCAGGCGCTTTTCAAGAGGTAGTCTAGTACAGTGAACTTAACATCAACTTCTTTGCTTTCAAGAAGAAGATCATTAGCGTCGTCTCCGAGTAACGTGAAGGTAAGTCTTTTTCCTCCATTATCTTCATTCCATGTGATCCCTGTTACTGAATATTTTTTTCTTTTATCAAGCTGCAAACTATCATCTTTGACATTATTTGATACCGATAGTTCTTTTTCTTTACCGGTAAAAAGAGGGCGTAGATACTTTATTTTCCAGTGCTTCTGAAACGATGCGTTAAAGTCTTGAACTGGTATATAAATGCCCTCTTTGTGAGCAATAACATTTTTGTGATCATAAAGCGTTATGGAATGAGTATTAGGTGGTAACGATGGAGCCAGATCATAAGATAGAGCTCCATTGACGCCATTTATCTCTGCGCTTTTACTTTTTTTATCGTCCTTTTGAAATGTCATCTTGGTTTGCTTAATTTCGTCAATGGGTGCCGATAAGTCACCTACTTCTTCAGTTATTTTGCCACGTCTCCCTTGCACTTTTGACCAGATATTCCAAAGCGTAGCTGAATTCTCGAAAGTAATGTAATTTTTGGGATTTCCCTTAACCACTTGGATAATTAGTGATACGCCGGGTTGGCTATTCTCATTAGCCCGAAGCGTGACCTTAGAGCCGCTTTGTGCCGCTATTGCCCCCAAGGTGAGAGGCGCTTTACCGCAAGCGGTTAAGGTTAAATTCGAATTATATGAAAGACCACTCTGAGACGGCGTGTAAGACAGCGAGTCGTATTGCCTTTTATATGGTCTCCAAGTGGGGTTATCACATTCGAGTCTGTCTTTAGAGCCTTTAACGCTCGGTGTGTCAATGATAGAGGGAGAGATGTCGAAGGACTCGTAGGATTGAATGCCAGCCCATTTTAAGCTAATGCCGTTTATTATTTGAGTAAGGCTCTCCTTTTCTTCGCTATCTGCGATATTGAACTGAATATCATTTGCGGTAAGTTGTACCTCAACAGGAGTTTTTAACGGGCACATAGACAAAATCCACAAAATGACAGCGAAAATTGCCGTAAGAGCTAGAACGGCTATTTTAGGTTTTAGGCTTGATGTTGGTGCAGGGGCTTTTGGGCTTGAAGCTGATGCAGGGTTTTGAGTAGCGTTTTCAGTAGGTTGCTGATTCTCCATGATTAATCTCCGAGTCTGAAAGAGCAGACGAAAGGCAGCAGAAGGTAAAGAAACTCATAACAAGGCACGTCGCCAAGTTACGAAAAGTGGTTTTGGTTGAATCGCGTCGCGGGGCTGGCGGCGAGAGGTACTACAGGAAAAATTGTTTAGGTGTGTCGTTCGAACCAGATGGTGGCTTGAATCTCATTCGGGGGAGATGAACGACGCGCGGACTATAAAGCCAAGTGCCGAGGGGCGCAAGATTCTGAGTCAAGTTTTGCATAATTTTTTTGCGGACGCGTGTGATTGACATTCCCGCCTCTATGGATAGCATCCGTCTCGACCCGGCTTTCGCTGTGCGTCACAGCATTCCCCGCATTCTTAATCAAAGGCCTTCAAGGAGATTTTCGTATGCCAAGTCGTTTGCTTCGCGTTGTATCAGTGCGCTTATCGCTGTCGTTATTTTTGCTGGCAGCGGTCGGATGGTTTTTGTTCGATGCTGCCGTCAGCGCGCAGCGCCAAAACCGCAAAGCGCAAGCGCGCAAAATGACGGCAGAGCAGATTCACCAAAGCCGCGAACGGCAGGAAGAACGAGTCCGCGAACGCGCGCGCAGGCTTGCCGGTGCGAAGCCTTTGCCAGAGCAGGGCAAAACCGTATTGCCGGGGCCGCGTCTTGAAGCCGAAAGGGAAGCGCGCGCGCCTTACGGATTTGAAGCCGATGATTTGATGAGTCACGAACGCGGCGACTTATATGACAAGCCCAGCGAAGCCGCTCGTTTCTTTCGTCGCAAGCGTTTGCCGATAGACAGCGCGGGCAAATTCACGATGCAGGATTTGCCGCTCGAACGTTACTTCACCGCCGAAGCGCAGATGCGCGCGATGCCGTTGTATTCATCGGCACTCAATCAGTTTTTATCCGGCGAGAAAAGCAAAAGTGCGCCTTTGCAGAAACGCTTCGCCAGCGAACCCGAGCAAAACACCTGGCAACCGCTCGGCCCTGGCAACATCGGCGGACGTACGCGGGCGTTGGTTATCAATCCGCAAGACCCGAATGTGATGTATGCCGCAGGCGTCAGCGGCGGCGTCTGGAAAACCACCGACGCCGGGCAAAACTGGACGCCCATCGGTGATCGCATGGCGCAACTGACGGTGAGTTCGTTGTTGCTCGATCCGACCAACGCGAGCGTGTTGTATGTCGGCACGGGCGAAGGCGTTTCGTCTTTCGATCAAGACACGCAAGGCGATTTGCGCGGCTTAGGCATTTTCAAAAGCACGGACGCGGGCGCGACCTTCACGCGGCTCGACGCGACGAATAACAGCAACTTTTATTTCGTGAATGATCTCGTCGTGAGTCCGTCGAGCAATCAGCGGATTTATGCCGCGACGCGCACGGGCGTGTGGCGTACGACGGATGCGGGCGCGACGTGGACGCGCGTGCTGGAACCGCGCAACGACGAAGGCGACCCTGCGACGGGCGGCTGTCTTGATCTGGCGATTCGCACCGACAAGCCAGCGAACTCTATGGATGCCGACACGGTCTTTGCTTCGTGCGGAACGTTTGAACAAGCCCAGCTTTTCCGCACGACCAACGGCGCGAGCAGTGAAACGTGGCAAATGGTTTTGACCGAGCCGTTGATGGGACGCACGCAGTTGGCGATTGCGCCTTCGAATCAGGACACGGTTTACGCGCTGGCTTCTGAATTCGATCCTTCTAACCGCAGCGCCTATCAATTCGCTTTGCACGCGGTCTTTCGTTCGACGACGGGCGGCGCTTCAGGTTCGTGGGCACCGACGGTGCGCAATTCGAGCAGCAACAAGCTGAACACTTCGATTCTCTCGTTTTCGATTTTGGCTTCGGCGACCGATTGCGGCTTCGATCTGGCTGACGATTTCAGCGGACAGGGCTGGTACGACCTGGCTTTGGCGGTTGACCCGACTGACCCGCAGCGCGTGTGGGTCGGCGGCATTGACCTGTTCCGCTCTGACGACGGCGGCGCGAATTGGGGACAGGCGACGCACGTTTACCTAGACAATCGCGCGCCGCAATACATTCACACCGATCAACATGCGCTGGTCTTTCATCCGCAATACAACGGCACGAGCAATCAGATTTTGTATGTCGGCAACGACGGCGGCTTGTGGCGCACCGACAGCGCGCGCGCCGCTACGGCCACGGGCGCTAAGGCTTCGTGCGCGTCAATCAATACGGCGATTACGTGGCGCACGTTGAATAACGGTTATGGCGTGACGCAATTTTATAACGGTGCCGTTTATCCCGACGGCAAAAGTTATTTCGGTGGCACGCAAGACAATGGCACGTTGCGCGGCACTGACACGGGCGGCATCAACGGCTGGCGCGAAATCTTTGGCGGAGACGGCGGGTATGTGGCGATTGATCGCAACAACACGAACGTGCTTTACACCGAGAACATCGGGCTTTCGATTTCGAAGAGTACTGACAACGGCGCGAGCTTCAGTTCGGCGCGGTTAGGGTTGGCTGATAGCGGGTTGTTCATCGCGCCTTACACGATGGATTCGAGCGACCCGAATCGTTTGTTCGCGGGCGGAGCTTTCATTTGGCGTACAACGAACGCGGCTTCGCTGTGGGTGCGGGCGAGTGCCATCACCGACGGCGTAGGCGATGTGAGTTCAATCGGCATTGCGCCGACTGATGCCAACTTCGTGTTGGCGGGAATGAGCGACGGCATCATTCACTATTCGCAAGCGGCGCTGACCTCGACGGCGGCGACGCGCTGGCTGGCCTCTCAACCGCGCGCGGGTTTTGTTTCTTCAGTCACGTTTGATCCTAACAACAGGAACATTGCGTATGCGACTTATTCGACCTTTGGCGGCGCACACGTTTATCGCAGCGGCGATGCAGGCGTGAGCTGGTTGCCGATTAACGGCAACAATCTAGGCCCGCTGCCTGACGTACCGGCGCACTCGCTGTTGGTTGATCCGACGAATTCAGCGCGGCTTTATCTGGGCACTGACGTAGGCATTTTCGTCTCAACTGACACAGGCAACACGTGGGCGGTTGAGAACACGGGCTTTGCCAACGCGATTACTGAAACGCTGAAACTCAACATCGTGAATGGCGAAACGTGGCTCTATGCCTTCACCCACGGACGCGGCGCGTGGCGCGTCAGGCTGGCGAGCGCGGGCTGTGATTACAACCTTGCTCCGGCGACGCTCGAACGGTCAGCAGCAACCACGAACGGCACAATCAACGTTGTCGCGTCACCCGGTTCGTGCGCATGGACGGCGGCGAGCAATGCGGCGTGGGTTCGCGTTACGGGCGGCGGCAGTGGCAATGGGCAACTAAGTTATTCGCTGGATGCGAACACCTCGGTGAATGCTCGCACGGGCACGGTGACAGTCGCGGGGCGTTCGCTGGTGGTCAATCAGGCGGGCATTGTTGATACGCAATCGCCGGTCGTCACGATTACTGAACCCAATCGCAACGGCCCAACAGACACGATGGGCGCGATAGTTTTGCGCGGCACGGTGACGGATAACGGCACGGTCACTTCGGTTGTATGGGCGACTGATCGCGGCAACGCGGGAACGGCGACGTTGGCGGCGACGACGGGCAACTGGTCTTCGCTAAACGTGCCGATGGTAACAGGGCCGAACGTGATTACGGTGACGGCGCGCGATACGGCGGGCAATGTCGGACGCGCAACGGTCACGGTTATTTCGCGCCCCGGTCAGGTGACGACGACGTTTGCCGGTACGGGCGTGAGCGGCACGCAAGGTGACGGCGGAGCAGCCTCGGCAGCGCAACTCGGTCAGCCCTCGAACCTGGCGTTCGACGCGCAGGGCAATTTGTATATCGCCGATACGTTGAATGACCGCATTCGCCGCGTAGCCCCCGACGGACGCCTCACCACCGTGGCAGGCGGCGCAGGCAATGGCTTCGCGGGTGATGGCGGCGCGGCGACCTCGGCACGTTTGAATTGTCCGACGGGCATTGCGGTTGACGCGCAAGGGAATTTGTATATCGCCGACAGCGAGAACCATCGCATTCGCCGCGTCGCCGCCGCTGACGGCATCATCACGACGATTGCGGGCAGCGGAATCGCAGGCGCTTTCGGCGGCGATGGCGGCCCGGCGATTTCAGCGCGCTTGAATACGCCGGTGCAGGTGGCGGTACGCGGCAACGATTTGTTTATCGCTGACTCGCTCAACAGCCGCATTCGCCGCGTGAATCTGTCTGACGGAATGATTACGACGGTGGCGGGCGTTGGCACCGAAGGTTCGACGGGTGACGGAGGCGCAGCCACGGCGGCGCAACTCTTCCGACCCAAAGGCGTTGCGGTGGATGCGCAAGGCAACCTGTTCATCGCCGACACGCGCAACAATCGCATTCGCCGCGTTGATGTCGCGAGCAACCTCATCTCAACCGTAGCCGGTTCAGGCGTGCGCGGATTCGCAGGCGATGGCGGCTCGGCGACGGCGGCGCGCATCGGCGAACCCGAAGGCGTTTGGGTTGACGCGCAAAACAACATCTTCATTGCCGACACGTTTAACGACCGCATACGGCTGGTGAATGCGGCGAACGCGACGATCAGCACGTTCGCGGGCAACGGCGCTACGGGCTTTGGCGGCGACGGTTCTGCCGCGAGTGCCGCGCGATTCTTCTGTCCGACGGGCGTCATCACCGACGCCGCCGGGCGCGTATTCATCGCTGACCGCGACAACCATCGCGTGAGGCTGGTGCAACCGGTTCCCACCAACGACAGCACGCCGCCGGTATTGACGCTCACGCAACCTGTGATGTCATCGGCTTCAGCTAGCACCTTCACGACGAATGCCAGCCCGTTGCGGCTGACGGGTACGGCAACTGACAACGGCACGTTGCTCAGTGTGCAATGGGCGAGTGATCGCGGCTTTGCCGGACTGGCGACGGGTGCGAGCGCGTGGACGGTCGCGGCGGTTCCGCTTTCTATCGGACTCAACAATTTGACCGTCACGGCTTATGACCTGGCGGGCAATCAGGCGATGCTTTCGTTAGCGGTGACCTTCACGCCAGCGCAACTCGTCACGACAATCGCGGGCAATGGCGTCGGTGGTGGAGCAGGTGATAGCGGCTCGGCGGCACTGGCGCAATTGCTGGCTCCGCGTGCGGTCGCGGTAGATGCGCGCGGCAATGTTTACGTCGCCGACACGACGCATCGCGTACGCCGCATTGCACCCAGCGGACAAATCACTTCGTTCGCGGGCAACGGCATCGTCGGCAATGCGGGCGACGGTGGACTGGCGATTGATGCGAACCTCAATCAACCGCGCGGACTGGCAGTTGATTCAGCCGGAAACGTTTACATCGCTGATACGCTCAATCATCGCATTCGCAAAGTGACGGCTGCCGACGGACGCATTTCGACGCTGGCAGGCACTGGCATCGAAGGCAATCAGGGCGACGGCAACGCTGCGACGCAAGCTGAGTTGAGCTTCCCGACCGGTGTTGCTTTGGATAGTGCGGGCAATGTTTACGTCGGCGACACGGGCAATCATCGCGTACGCAAAATCACGGTGAGCGACGGCAAGATCGCTACGATTGCGGGCAATGGCGAGATTGGTTTCAGCGGTGACGGCGGACCGGCGGCGCAAGCGAAATTGTTCGCACCCGTCGGGGTCGCGGTTGACGCGCAAGGCAACGTCTATTTCGTAGACCAGGGCAATCAGCGCATTCGCCGCGTGGGCAGCGATAACACGATCACGACCTTTGCCGGAACGGGCACGACGACCTACAACGGCGACGACCGGCTGGCGAACACTGCGAATATAAACGAACCGCGCTTGATCGCGCTGGATGCCGCTGGCGATCTTTACGTCGCCGATCAGGGCAATCATCGCATTCGCAAAATCGCGCGCGGTACGAATCTCATCACGACAGTTGCAGGCAGCGGCGCGCAAGGTTTCGGCGGCGATAACAGCGCGCCGAATGCGGCTTTGCTTTCGATCCCGCAAGGCGTAGCCGTAGACGCGCAAGGCAATGTTTTCATCGCCGACACGGGCAACAACCGCGTACGCAAAGTGCAGGCGGCGTCGAACGTGCGCGCGGTCGCCAGCGTTTCGGCGGCGAGTTACGCCGTGCAGGTTGCGGCTGATTCTATCGTCGCGGCGTTTGGCGAACGCCTCGCTCCGTCGGTTGAAATCGGACAAACGATTCCATTGCCGACGACGCTCGCGGGCACGACGGTGCGCGTGCGTGACAGCGCAGGCATCGAACGGTTGGCACCGCTGTTTTTCGTCAGCGCCGGACAGATCAACTATCTGGTTCCGTCGGGTACGGCGACCGGCATCGCGACGGTGACGATCAATACGGCTGAGGGTTCGTTAAGCACCGGCACGTTGAGTGTCACAGCCGTGGCTCCTGGGTTGTTTGCGGCCAACGCTGACGGCTCAGGCGTGCCTTCGGCGCTCACGCTGCGCATCAAGGCTGACGGCGCGCAACTTTATGAACCGATTGCGCGCTTCGATTCGGCGACGAGCCGTTACGTAGCGACGCCGATTGATCTAGGCCCCGAAAGCGATCAGATGTTTTTGATTCTTTACGGCACGGGCTTGCGCGCTCGCAGCGCTCTCTCGGCGGTGACGCTGCGTTACGCCGACCTCAGCGGCGAAGTGCTTTACGTCGGCGAAGCGCCCGGTTTCGTCGGACTCGATCAAGTCAACGCGCGCATCCCGCGCGGCCTGATCGGACGCGGCGACGTAAACCTAACCTTGACCGTAGACGGGCGCGTGGCGAATACGATGCGCATCAATCTCAAGTAAGGTGAAGGCGGAATTATTGGCGCGAACAGAATCTGCTGGATGGCTTTGCGTAATTTTTCACCGGTCTGAGCGCAGGTGATGAGATTAAAATTTTTCGGCAAAGGGCAAATGCGCTTGCACTATCCAGGACATGGCTTCAATATGCGCCCGCGTTTCCGTGCCCACGACAGTTTTATCTTGAACGGGAAACGTTTTTCAGTGAACCAACAGTAAGGCAAGTTTGCTGAATCAGCAGTGTTAGCGACCCCGCATTGCCTCACACAGTGCAGTGACAGTCGCCCCGCATTAATTTTGGCAGGTGCAGCCAAAAAGTAGGTTGTAAAAGCAACCTCAATGGACGCGAACTTCATCCTCTCTGTGAATGGCAGGCCGGACTCTTTGGTCGGAGTTACCGAGGGCTATGTCGTTTGGTAATTCCCTTATCCCCGAAAAATTTGTAAGCGATAGTTTTTACGTAACAGCACGTGACAGTTCCGTGGTTAGACGCGCGGCGGGTGAATGATCATTAGTGGCAATGGCAGTGGCAACGGAACGGCCCATCAGGAATGCAGACATTTGGTTTGCCGTTCCTGAAGTCACGACAACGCCGTACAACGTTCCTTGAGAATGTACCTGTAATTAGCAAGATCAGCGTACGTTTAGTGCCGACTGCGCACGAACGTTGAAACGATATTTGGATTAAAGGAAGCAGTAATAATATGAAGCTGACGAACCAAAACCTACACACAAAACCCGCATTCCCGCTCTTACGCACACTCATGTTTTCAGCCGTCCTCCTCGGAGGCTTGAGCGTATGGGCGATTAACTCATTTATAACTCGGCCTGCGCTCGCAGCGTGGGCGAATCAGGCAGCGCAAGCGACCGGACAGACTTCGCCCGTGGGCAAGTTGTTGCGCGCTACCGCCACGCGGCTGGCTCCGACATCGGCGGTAGCCGGTGCGATTAGTGGTGTGGTTTATCGCGATCAAAACGCCAACGGCTTGCAAGACCCCGCACAGGTCGGCCCGCCCGCGCGCGTTGCTGAAACCGGTGTTGCTAACGTAACCGTCACTGCGTATAACGCGGCGGGGGCGAGCGTCGGCACTGCGACCAGCAGCAGTGTGAATGGCTCGTATACGATCAACACGAGCGACGCCGGTTCGGGGCCATATCGCGTAGAGTTTACGGGTTTGCCCACCAGCCTTTTGTCAGGCCCGGCGGGTACGCAATCGGGTACGACAGTACAGTTCGTCAATACGGTTCCCGCTTCGGGTGTCAGCCTCGGCATCAACGACCCGTTGGACTATTGCCAAGTCAATCCACTGTTAGCGACGCCTTGCTATGTGTCGGGTAATCCGCTGGGCAATGGTTCAGCCAGCACGGGCGACGTATTAGTCAGCTTCCCTTACAACGCGGGCGCGACGCAGGTCACTAATGGCACGACGGTTCCGCCCGGAGGCAACTCGCCCTTGCCGAAAAAACTTGCGATGGGTTCGCAAATCGGCGCGACGTGGGGCGAGGCTTATCAACGCACGAGCCGCACGCTGTTTGCGGCTTCCGTTACGCGTCGCCATTCAGGTTATGGCAATTTGGGAGCAGGCGGCATTTACGCGATTACGAATTTGAATAACGCCACGCCGACCGTGACGCCTTTCATTGATGTAGCGACTATCGGCGTCAACGTTGGCGCGCTAACAAACGCTACTCGTAACTTGCCCAACAGTGCGACGGATGCGAATGCGGATTCCGCTGCTTTCGACGCCGTAGGCAAGATCGGCATCGGCGATCTGGATATTTCAGAAGACGGTAAGACGTTGTGGTTCACCAACCTCAATGACCGCAAACTCTATTCAGTGTTTGTGAACGATCCGCCAACGACACCGACGGCGGCGAACGTCGCTTCGTTTACGATTCCTACTAACGGTTGCTCGAACGGCGATTTCCGTCCGTGGGCGACGAAAGTTTATCGCGGTCGCGTTTATGTCGGCGGCGTATGCGCCAATCAGACTTCGCAAGTTCGCACCGATTTGAAAGCTACGATCTATGAGTTTAATCCGGCGGGCGGCGGTACGTTTACGAGCAAGCTGGAATTTCCGCTGACCTATAACAAGGGTATCACTTGGGCGTATGACGACCCGCTTGATCCCGTCAAACCGGCGACTGATCCGGTGCGCAACCAGTGGAACGCCTGGACGAGCGATTTCTCGAAACTTGTCATTCAACCTACGCGCATCGCTCCGGCGCGCCGTTATCTGGTTTACCCGCAACCGATTTTGGCCGACCTCGAATTCGACAATGATGGCTCGCTGATTATCGGTTTCCTGGATCGTACGGCGATGCAAAGCGGTTATCTGCAAGCCGATCCTAGTGGCGTAGCTACGCCGCCCTGTGAAGGCATGTCGAGCGGCGACATGCTGCGCGCCTCTAACAACAACGGCACGTTCACGCTCGAAAGCAACGGAACGGTCGGCGGCAACACGGGCGGTTCGGGCAACGGACAAGGCCCCGGTGGCGGTGAGTTTTATTTTGAAGAAGATTTCACCCTGAACGGCACGCGCATCCATCAGGAAAACACGTTGGGCGGACTTGCCATCGTGCCTGGTTCGACGCAAGTGGCGACGGTTGTTTTCGACCCGTTCACCATTCGTTCGGGCGGTGTGTTCTGGATGAACAACACGACAGGACGCACGGATCGTCGCTATGAAGTGTTTCCGCAACCGACTGACCCCAACCTGCCCAACGGCACGTTTGGCAAGTCGGCGGGCTTGGGCGATTTAGAAATCCTGTGCGATGCCGCGCCGATTGAGATCGGCAATCGTCTGTGGTTCGACTTTGACCGCGACGGCATTCAAGACCCCGGCGAAGGCGGCATTCCTAACGCCACGGTGCAGCTTTACAAAAACAACGTACTGGTCGGCACGGCGACGACCGATCAAAACGGCAACTATTATTTTAACGAGTCGAATGTCACGGGCGGCGTCTTGCCGAACATGGCTTATGAAATTCGGGTGAACAAAGGCCAGTTAGCGCTCGCCAGCACAGTGCTGACGACCGCGAATGTTGACAGCGGAGCCAACAGCGACGCGCGCGATTCTGACGCGGCGATGAACGGCAACATAGCCGTGATCGCACTCACGACGGGTTCGGCGGGCGACAACAATCACACTTACGATTTCGGCTTCCAGCCGCAACGCGTAGACCTCTCGCTCACCAAAGCCGTCACCAACGGCCCCTATGTCGCAAGCCAACAGATTACTTACACGCTGGTCGTAGCGAACGCGACGAACTGCGGCATCTTTGGGCCTTGCTCAACCGCAACCGATGTTACGGTGCGTGACATTCTGCCAGCGGGCTTGACCTTCCTGACCGCGAATCCTGCGATTGAGTTCAACAATGCTTCCAGCACGTGGGCAGTCGGAACGCTAGCCCCCGGTGCTTCGCGTACTATCACGATCACCGCGCGCATCAACGATGGCTTCAGCGGTTCGATTCGCAACTACGCGCAAGTGCAAACGCAGGGCGGATTCGCCGACGTAGACTCGGAACCGGGCAATGGCAATCCTGTTTTGCCCCCTGCAGAAGATGATGAAGCCGAAGTCACGATCAACGTTGCCCCACAGCGTGTTGACCTCTCGCTGCTCAAATCGGTTGCCAGCGGAACTTACGCGCCGGGCGCTACGATCACCTACACCTTGATGGTCTCGAACGCCGTGAATTGCGGCAACTTCGGGCCGTGCGGCAATGCGACGAATGTGAGCATCCGCGATGTGTTGCCGAGCCAGTTGACGTTCGTCAGTGCGAATCCGGCAGCGACTTTCAATGCGGCGACCAGCACCTGGACGGTCGGCAATTTGAATGCGGGCGCTTCGGCCTCGCTGACGATTACGGCCACGATCAAGGCTGACGTGATCGGCAGCATTCGCAACTACGCGCAGGTGCAAACGCAGGACGGCCCGACGGATATTGATTCGACGCCGGGCAATAATCCTAACGGCCCGCCAGTTGAAGACGATGAAGCCGAAGTCACGATTAACGTAGGTTCGGTCAGCATCGGCGATTTCGTATGGCTCGACAAAAACGGCAACGGTTGCCAAGACCCTGATCCGCTCGAAGCGGGTATTGCCGGTGTCGTTGTGACCTTGCTGCGCGGCGACGGCACAACCCATTCACAACAAACGACGGGCGCGAACGGCAAGTATCTGTTTGAAAATCTGCCCGCCGGTTCATATCGCGTCAGATTTGGAGCGCCTGCCGGTTACGTCATCACGCGCCGTAACGTAGGCGCATGCGGTGGCGATAAAGACAGCGACATTGATCCTGTGACCGGAGAAACGAATACCGTTTCGCTGAATCCGGGCACGAGCAATCTAGACCTCGACGCCGGGCTTTACCTGCCCGCTTCGCTGGGCGACATGCTGTTCCTTGATGCCAATCGCAACGGCATTATGGATGGCGGTGAGACCGGTATTAACGGCGTCACCGTGATGTTGCTTGATGCCAACGGCAATGTAGTTGCGACGACGACGACGACCGGCAATGGCAAGTACAGCTTCGGCAATCTTGCGCCGGGCAATTACAGTGTGATGTTCAACGGCTTACCGGCTGGATTCATTTACACGCTGCGCGATCAAGGTGCCAACGAAACGCTCGACAGCGACGTTGACCCCAGCAATGGCAAGACGGCGCAAGTGATGTTGATGTCGGGTCAGAGTTATCTTGACCTCGATGCGGGCGCTTATCCGCGCATTGATCTTTCTGTGACGAAAACGGTCAGTCCAGCTGGGCCTTATGTCACCGGTCAGGCGATTACTTATGCGGTTACGGTCAGCAACGCTGTCGGCTTCGCGCAAGCGACGGGCGTGACAGTGAGCGACGTATTGCCCAGCGGCGTGAGCTTCACGGGCGCAACGCCTTCGCAAGGCAGTTTCGATAACGCGACAGGTACGTGGACGGTCGGCACATTGGCTTCGGGCGCTTCGGCGACGTTGCAAATTGCGACGACCGTGACGGCTACCACTGGAGCCATCACCAACTGCGCGCAAGTGCAAACGGCGAATGAGTTCGACGTTGATTCGACGCCGGGCAACGGCACGGCCAACGGAGAAGACGACGCAGCTTGTGTGACGATCAATATCGTGACGGCTTCGCTCGGCGATTTTGTTTGGGTAGACCTCAACGGCAACGGCTGTCAGGACGCAGGCGAACCCGGTTTGCCGAATGTGACAGTGACCTTATTCCGTGGCAACGGTACGCAAGTCGCGCAAACGACTACCGGAGCTGATGGCAAATATCTGTTCAGCAACCTGACGCCGGGCAGCTATTACGTAACGTTCGGTCAACCTTCCGGTTTCACCTTCACCAGTACTAAAACCTGTGGCAACGACGCGACCGACAGCGACGCGGCGGCGAACGGACAAACCGCTCCCGTCACGTTGGCGGACGGTGAAAACAATCGCAACGTTGACGCGGGCGTCGTGCAAGGCGCTTGCATCAAGGGCTTCGTTTACGTTGATTCCAACGACAACGGTATCAAAGAGGGAACCGAAGCCGGTATCGGCGGCGTCACGATTACGCTGACCGGAACCGATGCGAGCAATAATGCGGTAACGCGCTCGACCACCACGGCGGCTGACGGTTCTTATGAGTTCTGCGGTCTCGCGCCGGGTACTTACAAACTCACCGAAAACCAACCGGTGGGTTATCTTGATGGCAAAGACACAGCGGGTTCGCTGGGCGGCGCAGTGACGAACGATATGATCGCCAACATCGTCGTCGCTTCAGGCGCGATGGGAATCAATTACAACTTCGGTGAATTGCAAACCTTCGATCTGACGATCAGCAAAGACCACGTGGGCAACTTCCAATCGGGAGCTTCCAGCGAAACCTACATCCTTCGCATAACCAATCTCGGTCCGGGTTCAGCACCTGCGCCGATCACAGTGACAGACGACCTGCCCGCCGGAATGACCTATCAAGGTTTCTCAGGCACGAACTGGTCGTGCAGCGGCGGCGTAGGCGCAAGCAATGTCAATTGCACTTACAACGGCCCGGCGCTCGCGGTGAATGCGATCACGACGCTCAACATCCGCGTGCGGCTGTCGAGCACCATTCAATGCACCGTCGTGAACGTGGCGCGTGTCAGTGCTACGGGCGATAACAACCCGAACAACAACATCGCACGCGATACGACCAAGATTGACGGTTGCACGATGGCGCCGCCGCCGGTTCCTGGTCTGGAAGAATGCCCTGGTTCGATTCTGATTTTCCCGGTTTACACGTCTGATGCCACCAGCCCCAGCCGTGAAAACACGAAGATCACGATCACGAACACCGATACTTTGCGGCCTGCGTTCGTCCATCTGTTCTTTGTGGACGGCACGTCTTGCTCGGTGGCAGATAGCTTTATCTGTCTGACGCAAAGCCAGACGATATCCTTCCTGACTTCCGACGTTGATCCGGGAACGATGGGGTATATCGTCGCGGTGGCGACCGATATGAATGGCTGCCCGACGCAAAACAACAGACTCATCGGCGATGAGTTCGTTAAGTTCGCGTCAGGCCATTACGGCAACTTACCGGCAGAAAGCTACAAGGCGTTGCAACCGATAGTTTGCAATCCGGCGGGCAACTCTGCGGTCATCAACCTCAACGGCACAGACTATGAACGTCCGGCGCGCGCGCTGGCGGCTTCGTCGCTGTTGAGCCGTGCGGATGGCAACATCACGTTGCTGACGGTGATGCGCACGGGCGGCAACCTGTTCAACAATGCCGGAACGATTGGCACGCTGTTCGGTCTTTTATATGACGACGCTGAGAGTGCTTACAGCTTTAGTCTTGGAGGCAATAGTTGCCAGATCAAACGCATCTTGTCCGACACTGAACCGCGCACCACGCCGCGTTTCTCTTCGGTCATCGGAGCCGGACGCTCTGGCTGGATGAAGTTCTGGTCAAGCAGCAATGTCGGCATTGCGGGTGCGGTCTTTAACTTCAACCAAAACGCCGGTTCGGCTACCGGAGCCTTCACGGGCGGACGTCCGCTGCATAAGCTGACGCTCGGAGAAGACGCTTACACCATCCCGATCTTCCCGCCGACTTGTTAGCGTATTTGGTTGGTTCAAAAGCAAAGCCGCGAGTGAATATCTTTTCACTCGCGGCTTTTTTTATTCGCAGCACCTCGCGGACATTGCGATAACCGTCACACTCGCCGCACAATGCCGCCACCGCAAGCATTACTCATTTCGTCAAAGCAGGTAGGGAACTTTCACCATGAATTCATCGCAAACCCGTCGTCAATTTTTAAGCGCAGCAGGCCTGTCCGTCGTGGGTCTTTCGGCCCGTTCTTACGCACGCATCATTGGCGCGAATGATCGCATTCGTCTAGGCGGCATCGGCCCCGGCGACCGTGGGCACGGACGTTTGGTCACTGCGCAAAAGTTAGGCGCAGACATTGTCGCGCTGGCTGATGTGAACAACGGCATGCTCGCTTTTGCGCAAAGCAAACTCGCCGCGCCCGTTGAGAAAACTTACGTTGATTATCACGAACTGCTCGCGCGCAAAGATATTGACGGCGTAATTATCGCTACGCCCGATCATTTGCATCACGACTGTTTGCTGGCGGCGGTGAAGGCGGGCAAAGACGCATACGTTGAAAAGCCGCTCGCCCGCACCATCGAAGAAGGCGAACACATCGTTGTTTCGGTTAAGGCTACGAAACAGATCGTGCAAGTCGGCAATCAGCGCCGCAGCGGCGATCACTTTCGCAAAGCCCGCGACATTGTTGCCTCCGGTGCGATTGGCGAAATTCGTTTCGTGCGCATCTGGGACTTCCGCTATCGCCCGGTTGACCCTTACATCAAACGCAGCAAAGACCAATCGCTTTTCGCGCCCGAATTGATTGACTGGCCACGCTTTCTGGGCAAAGCGCCGAAGCGTCCTTACGACGCCAAGCGCGCTTCGGGCTGGCGCTGGTATTGGGATTACGCGGGCGGACTGATGACCGACATCGGCCCGCACTGGCTTGACGTAGCGATGTGGATCACTGGCTGCGAAGGCCCGCGTTCAGTCGTATGCAACGGCGGCAAATACCAAAACATGGATTGGGAAACGCCCGACAACGTACACGCGATTATGGATTGCGGCACGTTCTCGCTGGTCTTTATGGTGCAATTCATGAACGGGCAGGAAT
>JAYSVR010000205.1:0-2192 GCA_043718445.1 Acidobacteriota bacterium
GAGGGAGACCGTGAGAAAGCTGCGTCAAAGCCGCAGCACTCCAAAGGCTCCGCAATACGTAAATGACGACCGACAAGCTCAAATTTGATGAACGCGGATTGATTCCCGCCATTGTGCAAGACGCGGCGACCAACGAAGTCTTGATGATGGCGTGGATGAATGCGGAAAGTTTGGCGCTCACGCGCAAGACCGGCGAGACGTGGTTTTTCAGCCGTTCGCGCAATGAGTTGTGGCACAAGGGCGGCACGTCGGGGAATACGCAACTCGTCAAAGAGATTCGTTATGATTGCGACGGCGATACGTTGCTGATTCGCGTAACGCCCAACGGCCCGGCTTGTCACACGGGCGCGCAAAACTGTTTTTTCACGAAACTAATTTAATTGAAATGAGCCAAGACCTATTGATCGTCAAACCCGAAATTGTTATTGAAACACCACCCGCGCAGGTCGCGCTGGTCAACGTACCCGCAATGGAACTGGGCATCTCGCTGCAAGACCTTTACGACTTGATTCAGGAACGTAAAGAGCAACGGCCTGAAGGTTCGTATACGACTTATCTGTTCAACAGCGGCCTCGACAAGATTCTAAAAAAGGTTGGGGAAGAGTCTGCCGAAACGATCATCGCCGCCAAGAACGCCGTGAACGCCGAAACGCGCAAGTTGCTGGCGGGCGAAATCAGCGACTTGCTCTATCACTTGCTGGTGCTGATGGTCGAACGCAAAGTCGGACTCGCCGACATTCAAACCGAACTCAATCAACGGGCAGGCAAACCCGCGAAGAAGTAGTGGCTAGTGGTTAGTAGTTAGTGGCTAGTTTTCAAAAGCCACTAGCCACTAACTACTAGCCACCAGCCACTCACTATGACCAGTTACGAACAATTTCAGCAACTCGCCGCGCAAGGCACGGTCGTGCCGGTGGTCAAGACCGTGATGGCCGATATGTTGACGCCGGTGCTGGCCTATTGGCGTATCGCTCACGCAGCCGAACGCGCCTTCTTGCTGGAATCAGTCGAAGGCGGCGAACATCTCGCGCGCTATTCGTTTTTGGGTTGTGCGCCGCATACGGTAGTGCGCGCGCGGGGACGCGAAGTCACGATTGAAGGCGCTGATGGCACGAGCCGCAAGACAACGACGCCGATGCTGGATGTGTTGCGCGAACTGATGCGGCAACAGCGCCCGGTCAAGGTTGACGGCTTGCCGCCTTTCTCAGCCGGAGCTGTTGGTTATTTCGGTTATGACGCAGTGCGTTGGTTCGAGCAGTTGCCCGAAAACGCCGTAGACGATTTACACGTAGACACCGCGCAAGTGATGTTCTTTCGCAATCTGTTGGCTTTCGATCACGTCAAGCACCAGATTCAAATCATCGCCAACGTATTCACCGAAGGCACGACTAACGCGACAACCTTAAAAGAAAAATACGACGCCGCTTGCGCCGAAATCGCGCAACTCGAAACAGCCTTGCAGGTGAATGTACCGATGCCGCCTTCGGTCAAACGCGCTGAGGCCTTGTCATTCAATTCGAATATGACGCGCGCGCATTACGACGATTCGATTGCGAAAATCATTGAATACATTCGCGCGGGCGATGCCTTTCAGGTCGTATTCGCGCAGCGTTTCGAGACCAACTTAACCGCGCATCCCTTTCAGGTTTATCGTGCGCTGCGCGTCGTCAATCCGTCGCCTTATATGTTTTTTCTCAAACTTGGTGGTGAGGAATACATCGTCGGCGCTTCGCCGGAAATGCTGGTGCGCTGTAACGCGGGCAAGCTCGAATACTACCCCATCGCAGGTACGCATCCGCGCGGCGCGACCGAAGACGAAGACCGACAGCTTGAAGAATTGCTGCTCGCCGATGAAAAAGAACAAGCCGAACACGTCATGCTCGTTGACTTAGGCCGCAACGATCTCGGTCGCGTCGCCGATTACGGCACGGTCAAAGTTGAGCGCCAGATGTATGTCGAACGCTATTCGCACGTGATGCATTTGGTGTCGGCGCTGTCGGCGCAATTGCGCGACGGACTGGATTGTTTCGACGCGCTGGCGGCGACGTTCCCGGCGGGTACGGTGAGCGGCGCGCCCAAAGTGCGCGCGATGGAAATCATTGATGAACTCGAACCGACGCGGCGCGGCGTTTATGCCGGGTCGGTTTTGTATTTCGATTACAACGGCAACCTCGACTCGTGCATTGCGTTGC
>JAYSVR010000206.1:0-21345 GCA_043718445.1 Acidobacteriota bacterium
GCCCGCCGTATTCGCCTGACGCAAATCAATGGAACGGACTTCGTTGCCGACCAATGAGATCGCGGGCAAATCGAGCCTCGCCCCGGCCCGATTCAGCAAGGCAATGCGCACGGGCAATTGCACTGGCCCTTGATTGCTCAACATGAGCATTCCCTGCATATTGCCTTTCACGTTGTAATAGGTAGCGACCAGTTTGCGAGTAGCCACCATTGATTGCAGTGATTTGCTGTTGGCTGCAACGGTGGGCAAGATTTTTTTCTTCGCTCCAATTATGACAACCCCAATGCCAATGGAGAGGAATGCCAGCAGCAACAAAAGCGACCTTGCGCTGGCAAGTGATTTAATGGACGGAAACGATAAACGTGATTGAGACATGGCACTTCCTCCTTACGGAAATTGTTAATGGACTGGGAGAGCTTAAAAAAAACGGCTAAACCGATGAAAGCCGCTGCGTTCGCAGGAACGCTTTGCGCTTGGGAGAGTGGAGTAACAGGGCCTTGGGTGTTTGTTGCAATCTTGTTTGTTCTGACGAGCCAGACCTTACCGAAACAGCTTCAGCAAAGATAGAGACAATTTCCGACTTTTGCGACACTTTCCGAGGTGTTATTCATAGCAACTGGAAGGAGTGACGCCGTACCTTCGCTTGAACGCGCGCCGTAACGCCAACTCATTAGGCATACCCACCTTGTGGGCGATTTGATGAAGAAACAAATCAGAGGTTTTCATCAAGTGCCGAGCCTTCGCCACTCTCAGCACCTCAAGGTAATGCGACACACCGCTTCCTGCCTCAGCTATGAACTGACGGCTAAAATAGTCGGCGTTCAGGTGAAACAGTTCCGCGAAGTCTTCGCAATTCCAATCCAACTGCGGGGCGGCATGGATGAGTAGCAAGGCTTTCCTGACACGCCAGCACATAGCAGGTGCTAACAGTTCATCCAGTGAAATAGCCTGACCAACGAGTTGTTCAATCAAGTCTGCCGGTTTGTGTTGGGTCGAATTTTCATGTGGCATAAGTCCCCCTTTTGTAGAGATTGCCCAGCGAAACGTTGATGGTTGAGAGAAAGGCGGTGTTCGGCGAGCTGCGGGGGTGCGTGGCGACAATACGCTTGGCAGGCGTCGAGCAGAGCGTTCCTCAAATTCCGTATGTGCAAAACGGCGTTGCTAATTTCTCTGGGGGAAGTGGCTGAATCAGTGAGCGCACTATAGGCGCGTCGCCGCTGGCTGGACAATATGGAAAATTTACACAGCCTGTCGCGGCGTTTTTGATAGGCTACGCGCACTGCCAAACCGGCAGAAAAGTTTTCACAGATTGATTGATCGCTTTTCAGCATAGTCCACGCTTTGTTGGGTCTGAGGAAAGTCACAATCGCATGAATTACCGCGTCGCACTCGTTTATGACGAACTGATTATCACGGCTTTCAGTGGCAAGGCGGATTCGTCGCCATTCAAAGCGCGTGCTGGGCGACGTGTTGCAAAAGCCGGTCGGCGAGCCAGCCGCCGTCCACGAAGTTATTGCTTGAGAGCTTCACTTCGAGCCATAACAAGGCTGGTTGAAATTCATTGAAGCTCTCTCACACTGCTATCGTCAGCGACTCTTTCATCAACGCTTCAATCTCGCTGACTTCTTTCGGCACGCCGGACGTGAGGACTTCGCAACCGGTTTCGGTCACGACGTCGTCGTCTTCGATGCGTACGCTGATGTTGAAATACTCCGGCGGCACGCCTTCCGTTCCTGCCGCGATTTAAACGCCGGGTTCGACCGTGAAGGTCATGCCAGCTTCGAGCGTACGCCAGTCGTCGGCGACTTTGTAACGGCCTACGTCATGCACGTCGAGGCCGAGCCAGTGGCCGGTGCGATGCATGAAAAATTTGAAATAGCCTTTGTTATCAATGATGTCCTGACGGTCGCCGGTCAATAAGCCAATTGCCATCAAGCCGTCAGTGACGACTTCGACGGCTTTTTCGTGCAGCTTCATGAAACTCACGCCGGGCTTGATCATTTCGATGACGGCTTGGTTCGCGGCGAGTACGACTTCATAGATCGCCTGTTGTGCCGCCGTAAATTTGCCGTTGGCGGGAAAGCTGCGCGTAATGTCGCCCGCAAATAAATCGTATTCAGCCCCCGCGTCAATCAGCACCATATCGCCATCTTTGATCTGATCGTTATTGGTGTTGTAGTGCAAGATCGTCGTGTTGAATCCCGAACCGACAATCGAAGGGTAAGCCGTGCCAAGCGCGCCTTGCGAACGAAAGACGTATTCCACCAGCGCCTCCAATTCGTATTCATACATGCCCGGCTGGCAATGTTTCATGGCGGCGACGTGACCGGCGGCACTGATGGCAGCGGCGCGGCGCATGCTGGCGATTTCCGCTTCGTTCTTGCGCAAGCGCATCTCGTGAACTTGCGTCACCGGATCAATGATCGTCGTCGGGCCGTAATCGCCGTGCCTGACGCGCTCGCGCAAATGTTTGATCGTATTGATGAGCTTCAAATCGAAGCGCGCGTTCTGGCCGAAGCGGTAATACAACTTATCAGCGCCTGCGGTCGTTGCACCGGGCGCGAGGTGCAAGGTGAAGGCTCCTAGATTCGCCACGATGGAAGCGAACGATGCGCCGCTGTCACGAACAGGGCACGGAATGCTCGCGTCTTACAGGCACATGGGCAGAGCAATGGCTGTCAGAGCGGGAAGACGTTGTATTGCGCTACGTTTCTGTGCAGCGCGCTGCTCAATGCGATCAGCGAATGCGATGCGGAGTTAGGCCGTTTGTTGAAATGGTTGAAGTCCGACGTTGGCGTGACGGAATGGCGTGTTTACGAAATGTTCACCCGCGTACCGGCTGCGCATCGTGAGCCAGAACGTCCGCTGGCGTTGCCGAAAAACTATCCGCCTTTGCCAGAACTTGACGGTGAAACTTTGCGACAACACTTGATGGCATTAGCTGATGAAGTATTAACCTTGCGACGGCAACAGGAGTGAACGCCGGGAAAATTTTCCCCCGTCAGCCTCGCCAATCGTTTCCGAAAATTAATTTCGCCAGCCTCTTGCCCCTCTTCTGATCAACCGTGTATCTTCCGCTTGCCCTAAAATAATCATCAGTTAGAAACTTCAACCATTGATTTCAGCCTTGGTGCTAGGCAAGGAGTAAAGCAATGACCGTGATCGGCCTTCGTCTCTTTGGCGTCTTAAGAATCGCTTTTCAGCTTCTCGTAATCGGCGTCTGTCTCATCAGCTTACCGCCCTCGTTAAGACGCGCATCGTCAGCAGCTAATTCAGTGAGTACGGCGATTGTTTGCCCACCCATTCCCAGCGGTGGCGGGAACGGGATTAGCGGATGGCTGGCGACGAACGCGGATGGTAGTAATGTCGTCCCCAGTGGGAGTACTTACAGACCTCCACCAGGCGGCAACGTATTCATTCACGCTTCTGTTACCACCAACGGGACTTGCCAATTGCAAAACGCTGTACCCGTTCCCGGAGCGGGCATTGTTTGCGTGGACGGGCAATTGCAATCTTACGGAGTTATCAAAATTGGTACGACTTTTGTCTTCGATGGCATTGGTGCCACGTCCTCAAAGTGGTTCGATTTAGGTGGGGTGTTAGGGAAAAATTGCAGCACCGGTGCCACCGCATTTCCCCCGACTCTCGATACCACGATCACTTGCACACCCGGCAGTTCGAACACGACGGGATCAACTGGCCCTCGCGGTCTGTCTCCCTCAATGCCTGGGGTTTATACCGTAACGGTAGGGGCAGGGTTATTTGCCACCCACTGCAACTTCACGCCCACGAATGGCCCAGACACCATGACTTATTACAAAGCGGTCGGAATGGATAACGGCTGCACCGAATGCTCCACCAGCGGCACGGCACCAACCAATGCAGGCAAGGGCGGCAGCACCACTACCTCAAATGGCCCCGCCAACGATGTCAGCAACAACGGAGGCACCACGAACGGAATGGATGGCGCAAGCACCAGCGTGGGCGAACCGGTAAACGTCATCACCGGCAACATGTATCTCGACCAAACCGATTTTGAATTGCCGGGTTTAGGCGCGGGATTACGCGTGACACGTGCCTATAACAGCCAAAACGGCGAGACTGGATTATTTGGTTATGGTTGGTCTTCTAACCTCGAAGCGAGCGCAGTGCCGGTCGGCCCGAATCATTTTTTCTTACGTTGGGGCGATAACAGCGGAACTTTTTTCAAGCGTTCAGGCGATAGCAATGAATATCTGCCGCTCGCGCGCCGCAACTGGTTTGCCTATGGCGAAAAACTGCCTGATAACACCTATCAAGTCTTTGCCAAAGGCGGGCTGATTTATCAGTTTAACGGCGGGGGCAACCTCGTCGTCATTAAAGATCGCAACAACAACCAAACCACCATCACGCGCAACGCCACCAATCAGCGCATAGAGCAGGTCACCGATGCCGAGGGCCGCTCGGTTACTTTCAATTACCACAACCCCACCGATGTCAAAAAGGTGAAAACGCTGACGAATCAATACGGCACGATTGCCACCTATTGGTATTTTAGTGGTTTACTCACCGACGTGTTCTATGCTGACGGGTCGAAATACAAGTTCGACTATGGGCTCGTAAATAGTGCCCTCCTCCTTACCACCGTGAAGGATTTTTATGGCAACCTTCTTGAAAAGCACGAGTATTACCCTGACCGCAAAGCCAAAACCTCTGAGTTAGATGGCGGCGCTGAAAAATATACGCTCACTTATCTCAACGAGAACCAGACCAAAGTGGAATCGTTTGACGGCGAGGAAACGCTCACCACTATTTACACGATTGATCTCAAGCGGCATCGCCCGGCGGTCACTGAAATTTCAGGCGATTGCGCCTGTGGCGGAGGTGGCGGTAATCAAACCCGCAAGTGGACTTATAACCAATGGAATGAAGTAGAAACTTATACCGATGGCAATAACATCGTTACCAGTCACACGTGGGATGCGAATGGCAATCCGGCCACGATGACTGACGCGACCGGCACGACGACCTATAACTATGCGCGGCTGGGCGATATTTTGTCAGTCGCCGATCAAGTGCCAGGCACAGACAAAGGCACGTTGACCTATAGCCGCGACGGGGCTGGCAATTTGCTCTCTTTCAAAGATAAGACCGATAACATCGTTAGTTTCGGCACGCCCGATAGTCGCGGGCTGCCGCCCAGCGTGACCGACCCGCGCGCTTACACCACTGCGTTTAGTTACACGCCCGAAGGCCGTTTGTGGAAGGTCACCGACCCGCTCGGCCAAGTGACTGAGTTTGAGTATTACCCATTGGGCAAACTCAAAAAAATCATCAATGCACGCGGCTTTGCGACCAGTTACACCTACGACGCCGTAGGCCGCACCAAGACCATCACTGAGCCTGCGGTTGATGCCTCAGGCCCAGCCCTCACCACTTTTGTTTATGACAAAGCGGGACGGATGACTGAATTGATTGACCCGCGCGGTTATAAAACCATTTATGGTTATGACAAGGCTTATCGTTTAATCACCGAAAAGAATGCGCTCAATCACGTGACGACCTATGGCTATGATTTGATGTCGAACCTCAACAAAGTCACCGATGCCTTAAACCGCGTGACCGACATTAAATATGACGGCTTCGGCCAGGTCGCAAAAATTATTTACCCACCCGCTCAGGCTGGAGCTACGCGCGATGATGAAGAATTCAAATATGACGCGGGCGGACGCCTGATCGAACACAAAGACCAGAAAGACCTGGTCACGGCCTATCAATACGACAACGCCAATCGTCCGTGGAAAGTGATTGACGCCAAACAGGGAGTGACGGAATTCGGTTATAACCCGCGTTCGTTCCGCACGATGGTCAAAGACGCCAAGCAACAGGTTTACGGCTTTGATTTCGACAAGATGGGACGCCCCACGACTACCACACGCGCAGGCATCACGATGACCTATGGCTATCAAAATGGCGTGCGCACTTCGCGGACTGATTACAACGGCGCACAGACCAACTATCAATATGACGAATTGAATCGGCTGAAAAGAATCGCTTATGCGGGTGGCGGCGAGACGCTTTTCACTTTTGACGAAGTCTCGAATTTGCTCTCGGCGACGAACGTCACTGGCTCAGTGTCATTTGGTTATGACGCGCGCAATCGGGTCAGCGGTACCCAGGGAGTTGAGGGCGATTTGCTATTTTACCAGTACGATAAAAATAACAATCGCAAGTCAACCTTACTGACTGGCATTTTCCCTGACACTAACCCTAGCCGATCATTTAGCTATACTTACGATGCGATGAATCGCCTGCAATTTGTCGAAAGCGGAGGCAAGATTGCCGCCCATCTTTACGACACGGTAAACAGACTAAGTTCGCGGTCAGTTAACGGGCTGGTAACAAACGTCAGTTACGACAGTCTTGATCGGGTAACCGCACTCAATCACACCAATCTCGGCGGCACTCCGCTGGCGAATTTTCAGTATAGCTACAATGCGGTCAACCAAATCACGCAAATGACGGATGCCGCAGGCGCTCATACCTTCGGCTATGACGAATTGCAGCGACTAACTTCAGCAGCCCATCCTGCCGGGCAAGCGGCAGAAAGCTACAATTACGATCAGGTTGGCAATCGCACCGCTTCACATCTCGCCAGTAATTACAGCTATCAAACGCCGAACCGAGTAACACAAATCGGCAACACTACGCTTAGTTACGATTGGAACGGTAACTTGGAAACGAAATCAGACCCCTCAGGAACAACGGTGTATGCCTATGACTTGGAAAATCGCCTGATGCGCGTATTGTTACCGAGCGGCAAGGTCATCAATTACAGGTATGACGCGCTGGGTCGGCGGGTTGAACGCTACACCAGCACGGGCGAGTGGCAGCGCTACACTTACGACGGGTGGGAAGTGTCACACGAAGAAAGCAACGACGGCAGTTGGGTAACTTACGCCAACGGCGATGGAATGGACGACCATCTGTGGCAGTGGAAAGGCGACAGCCCCTCTAGCGCAGGTACATACAATGCTTACCTCACCGACCATCAAGCTAGCGTTCGCGCTCTTACTGATATTGATGGGAACATCATCAACAGCAACGGCTATGAAACGTTTGGTAATCGCACCGGGACAGCAGCCGGAAGGTTTGGTTACACCGGACGCGAACACGACCCCGACACCGGATTGATGTATTACCGGGCGCGCTGGTATGACTCCGCGAGTGGGCGGTTTATCAGTGAAGATCCAATTGGATTTGATGGCGGAGACAATTGGTATACTTATGTTGGGAACGACCCGCTGAATTCAATCGATCCGTTAGGCACTAATCCTTGGAAATTCGCTTTTACTCTTCTCAGAAGGTTTCAAAGCACTACGGTCAGGACAGTAGCACAAATCGGGTGGGCTAATAGACGATTTGTGAGCAGATTCGGAAACTGGCGCCTGCGAAAAACCATCGCAGAGCCATGCGAAAAGTGGATGTATAAAGTTTCGGAGGTGCATCATGACCTTCCGCGCAAGTATAGAGAGTATTTTGAGAAGCTAAAAATTGACATTGATCACCCTGCACTGACAAGATGGGTGGAAAAAGGAAAGCATGGTGAGTGGTCTGGTAGGTATGAAAAGATGTGGGATGCACTTTTTGCCAATGGCAAAAACCCTACAAAGAAAGAGGTTATCGACCTATTTAAAAAGGTGAGAGACATTGGCGGAAAAGACAGTTCAAGTTTTCCATCATTTGATCTTCCTACATGCCCTTAACCGGCTTGGTAAGTTAGAGGGCAAAATCATTCTGGCATATAGAATATTCAAAAAGGTCAATTTGCAGGCTATTTTGAAACCAAAACACCAGAATGATTTTGCTGGCAAACTTCGTGAAAATAAGCACCAATTCTTTATCGCGGCTCGACAGCTGAAGAGAATAATCAGCGTGGTTCAAATTCCTCAAACTGCGTGATTGAGCTTTCTTTAGCTAAGTATTCGCGCAAAAGAAAAAATGCTAAAATTCAGCGATTACGGGCGCAGCCGATGACGCGCCTTCGTTAATTAAAATGTGAATCAGGGGTTGAACGATTTCGAGTATTGAAAACAAAGGGTTTACCGAAACGCCTTTTGATTGCTTCGGATTTTTCGAGCCAATAAGCCCTGATCGCACAACAACTTATTTCAACCCCTGATTCACATTAAAGTAAAATCTATGAAATTTTTTCAAGTTACCGGTAATTCTGTAGAAAAGAACTGGTATGCGTCAGTTGAGACAATCATTTCCGGCCTGACCTATTTACCTCTTTGCGAGAAATGCGGGAGAGTGAGGATAAAATTTGCTGAAAAGCTCATAGCTAAAGTAAGCTCTAAAAAAAATAAATGGCCGGATTGGCTTGATTGTCCATTAGGGCCTTCAATAATTTTATCAGAACGAGTACTCGAAACTTGGAAAGCTGAAAAAGTCGGAGAGTTTCCAGCCCGAGAACTATTCATTGAACAGCCGATTACTGGCTTACTAAAAAAAAGAGAGCAACCAAAATATTTCTGGGTAGAAACGTCAAAAATTGCTGGAATCCAGTTAGATTGGGAAGCAAGTCGGTATTTCAACCTTCGTTGTTGCGTTGCCTGTCGTGAATTAAGCTATGACCGCGATCATTTTCAATCGTTTATGCAAAAAACCCCTCTAGTTTTAATAAATAGTAGTTGGAATGGAGCGAACCTGTTTACAGCGGAAGGGGCAGGGTATATTTTTTGCACGGAAGCGTTGGTAAAGAGTGCAGCGCGCCAAAAATTCACTAACTTCCGGTTCGTTCCAGTGGAAGAAGGTGACGGAGTAGACGTCGAAGGCATTGATTATCTAAACCTAATGGAAAAGTAATGAAGAGCCAAGCTTCCCGCTGCTAGAGCCAACGTAGCTAGCATGCTAAGCGGAAAGTTACGCAGCGACAGCTACGACACGTTTGGCACGCGCACCGGCAGCGCGGCGACAGGGTTTGGCTACACCGGACGCGAACACGACCCCGACACCGGACTGATGTATTACCGGGCGCGGTGGTATGACTCCGCGAGTGGGCGGTTTATAGCGATTTGCATCCGAGTGCGACCTGTCAGCCTGCGTGGGGTAGCGCAGGTTAGTAACCTGCGCTACCCCACGCAGGTCGCACGCACGTAAAAACCGCTATATTAGTGAAGACCCGATTGGGTTTGAATCCACTTGGGTACGTAGGATGTGTCCCCTGTTACTGCGTTGCTCAATCACTGACCGCAAAAAAATCGTTTGCGATGGGTGGTGTCTGGCGTGCATTCCGCCAAAGTAAAGAGATTAACGCGAAGAGTGTGAAGGCGGGGGTAAAGGTCAAAAGTCCGGCGGCGAAAGGAACCGCTGACTGGCCGCCGGCGGTGAATAGTTTTTGACCATAAGTGGCGGCCTGAGACCAGAAGCTCGTTGATAAAGACGACACCAGAATAAAAATAATCACGCCCCGCGTAGCTTCAGGAGGAAACCCTCTTTGTTGCAAGTGGCGAATCAGGATCGCCAGCGGCAATAATAAAATGACGAAATAGTGAGTCCACGCCACCGGGTTCACCAACAGGCTAACGCAAAGCAGCAAGGCGAAGGACGTATCAAAACTTCTGGTGTTATTCGCCAGCCATAATCCGACGGCCAGTACGAGCAGCGGGAACAGAATGCTGCAAATTTTGGCGGCGACTTGCCATTTGATTAACGGCGAAATCCTGATGCTGGTGATGAAAGCCGAACCTGTTTCGGCAAAGAGGCGCCAACCAAAAGCTGAGGCGGAGTAGTTCGCGTCTACTTCGCGGTAAAGCGCCGAGATGGCAGGCCCTGATTTGGTGTAGTAACGAATGACGCCTTCGGTGCCGATGAAGGCTACGGACAATAACTGGAATCCGAGAGCGGTTGCTCCGGCAGCGATGACACTGCGCCAACGTCGTTGCCAGATCAGGAACAACACTATGGGCCAGGCCATGAGTTTCAGGGCTAAGGCGCTGCCCAGCCAAATGCCGCCGCTGAGTTCCTGACCTTTACGCAAAGATTGCCAAGCCAGAATTAAAATCAGCAACAACACCGTGTTGAATTGCCCCGTCCACAGGTCTTCTGTCACTGGGCCCCAACCAAGCAAAATCCAGCCGAGCAGGAAAACTTTTTTATACTCAACGGTATCTCCCTGCCACCAACGAGCCAGCAATATGAGCGAGGTCATAAAGCAAAATAATGCGAACGCACACCATAATTGAGCAGCACGTTCATAGCCCCAAAAGCAAAGCGGCATCGTCAGCAGACCCATAGCGACCGTGTGCGGCGTGGGGTGAGGAAAAATCGGCAGGGGCGAATTGAGTGCAAGCTGGTGCGCCAAACTTGAAACATTTTGGTAAGGATCAATAGGGGCGAATTGAGTGCAAGCTGGTGCGCCAAACTTGAAACATTTTGGTAAGGATCAATGCCTGCCGCTAAGGCCTGCGTCAGTAAATAACCTTGCACGAAATCTTTCCGGTAAATGTCCGGGCTATTGAATGAGGTGAGAATGATACGTAATCCGTTAAGGCCGCCAAATATGACGTAAAGCCAAAGGAAGCGCTGGAAAGTTTTAGACAATTTCATCACCGTTCACCCGCTGAAAGAGCGTGCAGTTATTTGACTTGAATTGATAGGCTGGATGCTGGGCCTCGTTAGGTTGTTTGAATGCCTGCCTGACGCAGGCATTGCGCTGATAAAGCGCGCGCAGTGTAGCTTTTCAGTTTACCCAGTCAAGAAAAATCCCGACTGCTTGGCGCGGCTGCGCGGAGGTGTTGAGCACCCGCCTCGCTCAGGCTGGGCGCGACGAAACCAAAAGTATCTTTGAGATCACATAAGATTTATCGGACGGCGCGGAATTTGGGCATACGGCAGTTGCATAAAAGCTCGTTACAAATTCATCGCCTCTTGAATGAACTGCTGCTGCTCCAATCCGTGCAGCGTATACGACCCGGTCGCAGGGCTGGCGCTGGCGGTGCGGCCTACGTAACGAAGCTCTTGCACGGCGCGTGTCAAGGCTTCGAGACGCGAACGCATGAACCACCAGCCGCCCATATTGCGCGGTTCTTCCTGCACCCAAAAGATTTCGTGCGCACCGGCATATTTTGCCAGCCACTCTTTCAGCAACGTTTCAGGGAAAGGATAGAACTGTTCGAGCCGCAGGATGGCAATGCGCTGCTCGCCGCGCTTTTCGCGTTCGGCGTTCAAGTCGTAATAAACCTTGCCGCTGCAAATCAGGACGCGCTGCACTTGGCTGGGTTCAACGGCGTCGCCGATGACGGGTTGGAATCCACCGGTGGTGAATTCATCCAACGACGAAACGGCTTGCGGCAAACGCAGCAAGCTCTTGGGCGTCATCACAATCAACGGACGCAGCGTTTCTTGCCGCACCTGACGCCGCAACAAATGAAAGTATTGCGCGGGTGTGGTCGGATAACAGACCTGCATGTTGTTTTCGGCGCAAAGCTGCAAATAACGTTCGAGCCGCGCGCTGGAATGTTCAGGGCCTTGTCCTTCGTAACCGTGTGGCAACAGCATTACCAAACGGCAGGTTTGCTTCCACTTGTCTTCGCCGGGCGCGATGAACTGGTCAATGATGACTTGCGCGCCGTTGGCGAAATCGCCGAATTGCGCTTCCCACATTGTCAGCGCGTCGCGCGCAATGACCGAATAACCATACTCATAACCCAGCACGCCGAACTCTGAGAGCGAACTGTCGAACACATCTAACCGCGCGCCGTTTTGCATGAGCGATTCGAGTGGAATCCACGGTTCGCCGGTTTTCGTGTCATACATAATCGCGTGGCGCTGACTGAACGTGCCGCGGCCTACGTCTTCGCCTGACAGACGAACGGTTGTGCCTTCAGCTAACAACGAACCGAAAGCCAGACTCTCGCCGAAGCCCCAATCAATCGGCGTTTCGCCGCTGCCCATCTTGGCGCGACGCGACATTTGCGAAACCATTTTGGGATTCAACGTGAAGTTCGCCGGAACCACACTCAAGGTTTGCGAAATCTGTGCAATCGTTTCAGCCGCTACGCCGGTTTCTAAAACCGTTGAACCGTCGTCATCGGCAGGCGGTTCGGGCAAGACTGTAACGCGCTCTTTCGCATTCGCCACAACTTCTTTCGCGCCGAGCAGCGCGTTTTCATAGCGCCGCCAGCGTTCGTCAATCATTTGCTGCACTTCTTCTGCCGTCAGTACGCCTTCGCGGATGAGCTGGCGCGTATACAACTCGCGCACGCCGGGATGTTCTTTGACGCGCTGATACATCAGCGGTTGCGTATAGCTCGGTTCGTCGCCTTCGTTGTGGCCGTGGCGGCGGAATCCGATCAGGTCAATCATGATGTCTTTGCGAAATTTCTGCCGCCAATCCAAAGCGGTTTCGATAGTGCGATGCGCGGCTTCAACGTCGTCACAATTGACGTGAAAGATCGGCAGTTGCGTCATCTTGGCTACGTCTGATGAATACATTGACGAACGACTCGCTTCGGGCGAAGTCGTGAAACCGATCTGATTGTTAATGATGATATGAATCGTGCCGCCCGTGCGATAGCCCTTGAGGTCGGCGAGGTTGAGGGTTTCCATCACTACGCCCTGGCCTATGACGGCGGCGTCGCCGTGCAACAAGACGGGCAAGATGCGGGCGCGCGCGTCTTCGCGGCTTAGTGTCGCAAGGAATTCGTCTTGCTTGGCGCGTACCATGCCTTCGACGACGGGGTTGACGGCTTCGAGGTGGCTGGGGTTGGGCGCGAGCGTGAGCTTGACCTTTTTGCCGCCAATCTCGCGGTCAGAAATTGCGCCTTGATGATATTTCACGTCGCCGCTGTCAGCGGGGAAAGCCGGATGCACCGAGCCTTCAAAGATGGTGAACAAACGTTCGCTGTAATTGCCGATCAGATTTGCCAGCACCGTCAAACGTCCGCGATGCGCCATGCCTAAAACGATTTCATCCATGCCGCGTTCGGCTGCGCCGTGTACGATTTGTTCGAGCATCGGCAAGGTCGTCTCGCAGCCTTCAATCGAGAAACGTTTCTGCCCCAAAAATTTCGTATGCAAAAATTTCTCGAACTGTTCGGCGGCAATCAGCCAGCGCAGCATGTGTTTTTTCTCTTTGGTCGAGATCGGTTCGGGAGCGCGTTCGACGCGCTCCCGAATCCATTGCTTCTGTTCTTTGCTGATGATGTGGCGGCTTTCGACGCCGACAGTCGAGCAATAATACTTAATCAGCATGGCCCAGATGTCGCGGAAGCTCGCTTCCTCAACGCCGCCCAAACCGCCGGTGAAAAAGGTGCGATCCAAGTCCCAAATCGAAAGGCCATAAGTCTCGGCCTCGAGTTCGGGATGTTCGTGCATCGAAATCATGTTCAGCGGATCAATGTCTGCGATCAGATGGCCGCGCACTCGATAGGCGTTGATGAACTCGAAAACGCGCGCCTGTTTTTTGACCATCTCGCGTTCGCGGTCTACGCCAAACAGAATCGGGTTGTAATCCTTCGACCAGCGCAACGGTTTGTAAGTGATGCCCAAATCGGCAAACAACTCGTCATAAAAGTTGTGCTGTCCCATCAGCAGTTCGTGTAAGTGCCGCAGGTAAGAACCGCTCTCTGCGCCTTGAATGATGCGGTGATCGTAAGTGCTGGTAAGCGTCAGCACTTTGCTGATGCCGAGTTGCGATAACGCCGCATCAGTCATCGCTGAGTATTCCGGCGGAAAATCAATCGAACCCGTAGCGATGATCGCGCCTTGTCCCGCCATCAAACGCGGACTCGAAGCCGACGTGCCCAACGTGCCCGGATTGGTCAACGAAATCGTCGTGCCCCTGAAATCTTCGACGGTGAGTTTGTTGTCGCGCGCCGTCAGCACGATGCGTTGATAGGCGTTATAAAATTCGAGAAACGTCATCTTGTCCGCCGCCTTGACGTTGGGCACGAGCAACGTGCGCGAACCGTCTTTCTTTTGCACGTCAACGGCGAGACCGAGATTAACGTCGGCGTGCTTGACGCGATGGGCGACGCCGTTTACCAGTTCAAAGCCGTCGTTCAGCTGCGGATATTTTGCCAACGCCTTAATCATCGCCCACGCAATAAAGTGCGTATACGAAGTCTTGCCGCGCCCTTGCGATTCCATAAAGCGATTGACGAAACGGCGGTTTTCATCCAACAGCTTGATTTGAACTTGCCGCACTGAAGTCGCGGTTGGTACGGTCAGGCTCGCATCCATGTTTTCTACGATCTTGAGCGCGACGCCGCGAATGGGAAGTCGTTCGGCGCGGTCATTCGCGGTAGGCGTTATGGGAGCGATAGGGGCAGGTTGTGCAACGGGCGCAGGCGCAACAGCGACAGCAACGGCAACGGCAACGGCTGCACCGTTTTGTTGACTGTTCGCGCTAGTCGCGTGACCGTTGAGCAATTCGCTGAAATAGCTTTCCCACTCATCGCCGACCGAGCGCGGGTTGATTTGGTATTGCCGCAGCAGGTCTTCGACATAACTGGCATTCGCGCCGAATTCGGCGTTGATCACTTTCGTCACATCATCAAGTCGCATAATTACCTTTCAGGGGAAACAGATTAGTGCTGAATTTTCGCTGCTGTGAGCGAAGGCGAATCCTACAATATCTAACGGGGTTAGGCACAAGGCGCAGGAACTAAGAATCGCTTGTGGGATCGCTTGTGATACTCGCGTTCGCTGAAGCGAACAGGCTCGAAAGGAATTCATCAACATGGCAACGATGAAAAAGACGAAAACCCCAACCGTTACGGTTCAGGGAACTGTCATCACAATTCTCTCTCACTGGGGCGAAGGCTACATTTCATTGACTGATATATTGCGGGCCAAAGGCGTCGAGAGAACGTTACCCATCAGGTTACTTTGCGCCGATGGCGACCAACATCTCGGCGTTGGAACCGTGCTTGAAAAACTCCAACCCGCGTTCCGTGGCGGCGGTTTGTTCGACGGCTTCGAGCTTTTGCACGTCAGCCCAACTCACCGTACGCACACCACGGCTTTGCAGCAGTTGTTGCAGCGCCGCGAACTTTTCGCTGGCATTGGCTGCGCTGCCGTTGGCTTGCGTTTCGAGAAACCGTTGAACGACCGCGACGCCGCGTTCGCCGTCCTGTTTGGCTTTGCCGACCAGTCCGTCAGAAGCCTGCCGCGACCAGCCGATCACAAACGTATCAGTCAACCGTTGCTCCGTTGCCGGATCGTAAACCTGATAAGCCTCATCGCCCGCGTTCGTGGAATCAGTTACGGGATTTTTGACGTAAGCCGAACCGGAATAAGGCAAGCCAAGTTGTGCGTCGGCGCTATCGCCTACGGCAAAAATGACCGTATCCACCGGCAAGTCGTAATGCGTGCCGAGACTGCGCGCCGAAAAGTCTTCGCCTTTGGGCACGAGCGTCGTGTCTTCAACGCGCAAGGCGCAGACGCTTCCGCTGGCATCGCTCAACACTTCAGTCGGCGCGCTCAAATAACGAAACGTCAATCGCGTGGGGCTCACGCCTTCTTTGCCGGGTTCGTTGATGTGTTTGGTCAAGGCCTTATGCAGCGCCGCGAAACCTTCGCCTTCAACATGGATGTGCGGCCTCACTCGTTCGAGTTCTTGCTCTAAAGCCGCCGCATCGAAATTCGCCGCCACAGATTTGATTTCGATGTCGGTGTAAGCGCGCTGCGCCGGGCCACGTCGCGCGACCATAATGACTTCGGGCGTCTGGCGCTCGTGAACGAGGTAATGCGCGATGTCTACGGCAACGTTGCCGATACCGATGATGGCTACGCGCTCGCCAATGTCGAAAGGCCGTTCGCTTAAGGGCGGCAAGCTGTTGTAGTGATAAACCAAATCCTTCGCATGAAAAACGCCACGCGCTTCTTCACCAGGTAAGCCCAACGACTTTGTGCCTTGCGCACCAGCCGCGACGACCAACACGGATGGTTTCAGCACATCACGCACTTCCTGCAACGTCAGATCAGCCGCTTCGCCGAGCTTCACATTGCCGACGTAATGCACGCGGGCATCGCCTAGAATCTGGCGAAACTGTTTGCGGATGCCTTCTTTCATCTTGTGCTTGTTCCAATAGATGCCGTATTCAACCAGACCGCCCGGCTTGATGTCGCGGTTGAGCAGAATGACTTCGTGACCGGCTTCAGCCAGTTTGCGCGTGCCGTAAATTCCCGCTGGTCCTGCGCCAACGACGACGACCAAGTGTCCGCTGTTTTCCATGTGTTTATGTGATTAAAAAAAGAATTCAACACAAAGGGACAAAGATTCAAAGGAACAAAGAATTTCTAAACCTGTAAATGTGTCTTTGTCCCTTTGAATCTTTGTCCCTTTGTGTTGAATTCCTCTGCGTTATTTATTGAATCGGCCCGTTGTATTTCAGCACGAGGCCGTCTGCCCCTACGACCCAGAGCTGTCCCTTTTTGATTGAGATGCCGAAAAGGTCTTTGTCAGTGCCGCTCTCTTGCTCGACCCACGTGCGTCCGCCGTCGCCCGTGCGCAGAATCAAGCCTTCGTGGCCGATGGCCCAGCCGTTCCGTTCATTGACGAAGGCGATGTTGACCAGACTCTTTTTCAACGAATAAGAAACGTTTTCCCACGACGTACCCGCGTTGGTCGAGCGCAGCATGAAACCATCATCGCCGACGATCCAGGCGAAATCCCTGCCGTTGGTTTCGATGTGATAAAGATACTTGTCAGTGCCGCTGGCCTGCCTTTCCCACGTGCGTCCGCCGTCGTCAGTGAAAAGCACCGTGCCTTCTTCGCCTACGGCCCAGCCGCGTTGTTCGTTGACGAATTTGACGTGAACGAGTTCAACCTTGACGCCGCTTTCCTGGCTGACCCAACTGCGTCCGCTGTCGTCTGTGTGCAGGATGCGCCCATGCGTGCCTACGACCCAGCCTTTTTTCTGCGAAGGAAAAGCGATGCTGTAAAGTTTCGGCACATCGTCTTTGGCCGTATTCGCCGGCGTATCAATCTGAAAAACGAACTCCCAATTCTCGCCCGCATCGGTCGTTTTCATAATCGTGGCGGCATCGTCAATCAGCCAGCCTTCGGTGCGGGTGCGAAAGAATACGTCGTTGAGATTGGTGCTGACGCGCGAATTGAGCGGCTTCCATTCTGTGCCGCCATTTTGCGTCGTATGCACGATGCCGCGATTGCCGATGATCCAGCCGCGATTCTGGTCGAGAAAATAGACCGCGTTGAGATCGCGTTTCGAACGATCCTGAAAGACGATTGACCATTGCGCCTGCACGCCGAGCGCACAAACGACGAGCAACAACATCGTAGTGAGGCATTGTTTCATTTTGTTTACTTCTCCCACGGGACAACTGAAAGGGCAGTGGGGACTGCTTCTTGATACGGCGCGCAGTTTAGTTACTGTTCGGAGTGGCTGGCAAGGGACGAGCCGTTTGAACGTCGAAGGAAGGAATCGTGAGTTTGAATTGCGGAGGTGTTTGGTTGCCGAACATGAATCGCACGTTGAGTGAAGCGACAGCATTCTCAAGCGGCGCGTCGCGTCCTATCAGCAAGTCGTTGACGGCGAGCGGTACACGCTCATCGGGTTGCACGCCGAAGCCTTCGATGCGGCGTCCGTTGGCGGTGCGAAAGTCGGTGTCGCTCACGTTGAGTTTGCCGCCGTCATCCAATCGCAACGTACGACTCACGCCCAACAGGCAACCGCAGGTCGCCGGATTCGTACCAATCACGAGACCGCGCTTTCGCTCTTGCACTGCCGCTGCAAAGATTTCTGCGCCGCTGGCTGAACGGCTGCTGACCAGCACCATCAACGGCGCTTGATAACGTTCTTTCACGCGCAGCGTCCGCCGATGCGTAGCCCTTCCCTGCCGCGTGACGAATTCGCCCAAGTCGGTTTCTTCAGGGAAAAAGAAACTCGCCAATTGCGTCACCGTGCTTACGAATCCGCCGCCGTTGTTGCGCAGGTCGAGAATCATGCCGCGCGTATCGCGCAGCTTCATCAGCGCCGCTTCAAAATCCTTTTCAATCTCTGGCCCGAAGCCGCTGACCTCAATGTAACCGATGTTGTAAGGCAAGAGGCGCTGCGTGACGCGGCGCTGAAATTCGACATAGCGGCGCGTCAGGCCGTAATTCAATTCGGCTCCACTTTCGTCTTTCACAGTCAGAATCAGCGACGTATCGCGCTGCCCATAAAACAGCCGCTCCAAACTTTGCAGGTCGCGCGCCACTGGTGTTGAACTCACGCCGACTTCTTCCTGCAATTTTTCCAGCACCTTCTCAATCGGTTCGCCGTCGAGTTTCGTCACGGTCACACCCGCTCGCATGCCTTTCGCCGCCGCATCAGAACCCGCTTCGACATTGGTGATGACGGGACGGCCTTCGACACGACGCACGGTCAGGCCGACGGTCGTGCCCGACGGACGATAACGATCAAAGCCGTCTTCGGGCGAATAGATTCGTGTGTGGGCATCGCCCAGCTTGCCCACCATCGCACGCATCAGGCGATAAAATTCAGCATTGCTCCCAGCCTGTTCGATCAACGGACGAAACGCGTTGCGCTGGGCAATCCAATCCAACCCGTGAAAGTTGCGGTCGTAATAGTTCTCGTTGATCGAACGCCACACCTGATCGAAGACTTTCAGCCGCACCTCACGCGAAGGCGCATTCGTTTCGGCGTTAGAAATCGAAGCCTGTTGCGCGCGCGCCATCGCGCTGCTCCAACAGAGCAGGCAAGCTAAAACAAAAATGCAGCGCGTGTAGCGTGTCATCTGATTCAGGGTGCGGTGCGCCAGCGTCCCGCTGGCGCACCATCATTTGATTATGGGCAAGTTGCGCAGGCTGCGCTTGAGTCGTTCTGCCTCGTCTGCATTAACTTCGGGGCGCTCGGCAGGTCGCCGAAAGTTGTAGCGGACGAGACCGCGCAAGGATACGGCTTTTTCGTTCTGTTGGGCAGGGCGAAAACGCATTTTTTTTACCGTCGCGACAGAAATTTCATCCAGGCCGAAACCTGCCCAGCGAATGACTTCGATTTCGCCTACGCGGCCATCAGTTTGGAAGACGGCCTCAAGCTCTACGGTTGCCGTCACATTCATCGCCGCCGCTTGCTCGGTGTAATCTGGCTTGAACCGTTGAGAAAACGTCGGCAGCTTGTCATTCGGTTTGAGTTCATCGTCACGGACGACTTCAGGCAACGGCGCAGCGGTTCCAACCGATACAATTTCGGCTTGATGATTTTGCTGCGCCTCACGCATTGCCTGCCAACACGCAGGCCACGTGGCAGTTAAAGCCGCCAGCAACTGTTGGTGTGCTTGCGCTTCGCTATTCGCCTTTTCGCTCAACCATTGAAAGTGCGCCAGCTTGCCGGTACGCGTCTCGACGAAAAACAATCCGACGGCAGCTTCATAAAAGAACTGTTGGCCTTCAGCGGCGCGGCGCGTTTCGAGCGCCTTGCCGACGACGAAAAAATCGCCGCCCAAAGATTGACCCAACTGGCGGGCTTCGTCGCGGGACATGTTCAAGTTGCCCTCGTAACCCGCTCCGCGTAAGACGGCTTGCGTGAGGTCAGCGTCGAGCAGATGCGGCTTCATGAGGTTACGCAATTGGTTGGTGATGGCGTGCGATTCGTCACCTTGCAACGGAATCAGTGCGATGCGTTCGTTTTTCGTCGCGTAGTCGCCTTGCGACGGAATCAAACTGACGTGCGCCTTCTTCGTCGCGTAGCGACGGCTGAATTTAGCCGTGGGTTTCAACCCACGGGAAACGCGACGAAGATTCCCGCGTCGCGTAGCGACGCCTGACTCCGCTTCGGCAAAGCGTCTCGTTGAAATCCATTTCGTTCGTCGCCACGTTTCAAGCGTCGCTACGCGACGCGGGGGAATGCGCGTGCTTTCCGTGGGTTGAAACCCACGGCTAAATTCAGCCGTCGCTACGCGACGAAGAGAGTGCGCTTCGACTGAAACGTTTACCCCTAACGCAAACAAGCTAATCAAAACGACGCACCACCATCCGCATTCCGCACTCCGCACTCCGCACTCCGCGCTCCGCACTCCGCACTCCGCACTCCGCACTCTCATGACAGAAGCTCCTCGATGGCGGGCAAGGCTTCGCGCGGACAGCAGATGCGGTGCAATTCATAGCCGCGCATCGCGCCGATGACTTGCGAGACTTCGGCGATGTCGCAGAGACCGGAGCCGTTCGGATGGTCTATGAACAAGCGGCCTTTCCCTTCGGGGCGATAATAGCTGTAGTAAGGAATGTCAGCCGCGCGGTCTTCGACGAAATAATAATCAGGATCGAATCCGGCGCGCTTTACGCATTCGCGCGCAGCAGTGATAAACGCAACACTGGCTTCGGCGGACAAATCCAGCGTGACGGTTTTGAAAAGTTTGCGATGAATAAAGCGCTGCGCGAGGTCGCTCAAGATTGCGTCGGGTTCGTTGATCCATTGTTTGATGTGGAACATCACCAGATGGTCATCAAACGTCAGGTATTCGCTGATCGTCAATTCTTCGCCGCGCAAGACACGCTCCATCACTGAGCCGCTGACGATGAAATGCAACTGCCCTGCGCCTAACAACACAACCGCGCGGCGCAGGACGCTTATCAGCACGGCTTCGGCGGCGCGCAACGTGCGGTGAAAATAAACCTGCCGGAACATATAAAACCGCGCTTGCAAATAAGCTTCGACGGCGTAAAGGCCATTCGCGCCGACGTAGATGCGGTCGTTCGCTTCGTCAATTTCGAGCGCGTGCAGAATCCATTCCAAGTCGTAATTGCCGTAACGCGCGCCCGTCATCAAACTGTCGCGCAGCAAATAATCCAACCGGTCGGCGTCGAGTTGCGAAGAAACCAGTTGCCCGATGTAAAGCGGCTGATAGCGGTGTTCAATCGCGGCGATCACTTTGTCAGGCAGCGCCGCGTCGTATTGCGCCAGTTGCCGATGAATCGTCGTCGCCGGGTCGGCAATGATGCGCACCGTCCAGCTTTCGTGATTGGTGTGTAAAACTTTTTCGATGACGTGTGAAAACGGCCCGTGGCCGAGGTCATGCAACAACGCCGCGCAACGTCCCACCAAACGCGCTTCGTCGCTGATGCGATAGCGCGTCGCCAGCGTATCGAGAATCCGCGTCATCACCTGCATCACGCCCAAAGAATGCGTGAAGCGCGAATGCTCCGCACCCTGATAGGTGTAAAGCGCCAAGCCCAATTGCTTGATGTAACGCAACCGCTGAAATTCCGGCGCATCAATCAACCGCACCAACAGCGCGTCTTCTGCCCGCGTCTCGGCCAGCGCAATGATGTTGTGAATGGGGTCGCGGTAAAGTCTTTCCATAGTGAGTGCGGAGTGCGGAGTGCGGAGTGCGGAA
>JAYSVR010000207.1:0-21211 GCA_043718445.1 Acidobacteriota bacterium
GTTTGCCACGTGTACGACGGATTATCGCGAGCTATTACAGGATGAGCGCGTGAATGCGATTTTAATTGCTACGCGCCACGATAGCCACGCGCGGATCACGTCGGAAGCGCTGACAGCAGGGAAAGCGGTTTACGTGGAAAAGCCTTTATCGGTTGACGAAGCGGGGCTGCATCAGATCAGTGAAGCGGTTGCCGCGCACGGTGAACGGGTTTTTGTGGGGTTTAATCGTCGCTTTTCTGCGTTAGCCGCACAAATGAAAACTGTTTTTGCCGACGTGCCGACTCTGGCGATTAGCTATCGGGTTAATGCCGGAGCCATCCCGCGCGAAAGCTGGATTCAACAAGCCGAAGGAGGCGGGCGCATTGTCGGCGAAGTTTGTCATTTTGTGGATTTAATGCAGTTTCTGACAGAAGAAGAACCGATTGAGGTATTTGCTTACGCCAGTGCGGCAGGCAGAGATACGTTGAGCGTTGTGATTAAATTTAATAACGGTTCAGTAGGAAACATAAATTATTTTGCTACAGGAGATCGCGGGCTGGCGAAAGAACGAATTGAAGTATTTGGAGGGAACCGAGCGGCTATTCTGGATGATTTTCGGTTGCTGGAAGTGTGGCGTGAAGGGAAGCGCACCGTGACGAAGCGGTTGACGCAGGATAAAGGATTCGATCAATCGCTGAATTCATTTGCGCAGGCTGTTATGAGTGGAGGCGCAATGCCAATAAGTTATCGGAGCCTGGCACTGATTACGTTGACGACGCTATGCGTCGAAAAATCGTTACGTATTGGTAAGCCAGTGGCGGTTTCATTTTAGGCGATGCTTACTGAGCTTGGCTTGATTAGCCGAACGCTTCCTTATTTACGCTGGGAGCAACTGGTTTATCGCCCTTTGCGTTTGTTGCAATACCGAAGTTATCGCTCGTTCCCATTTTTAACCAGACGTTGGACGAGGCTTGACCAGGCTGTCTCAGACCTTTCCGACAGCACGCTGTCTCGGTTTCGCCAAGTCTTTGACACACAATTTTCTCACTGGGATAGCCCGACACCAGAGGCTGAGAAACAGCTTGAGCAATTAAAACGCGGTGAGTTTCGTTTTCTTAATCAGGCCCAAGAGATAATCGGGCCAGATTGGAACCTGCGTTATGTCAGTCATCTGTGGAATTATCAGTTTCATTATCAAGATTATATCGTTTGGTTGATGCGCGCCTGGGCTGAGGATAAAGATATTGAAGCGAGGCAGCGCGCTGAAGACTTGATTGAAAGCTGGATGGCAACGGCGCGCGTTGGCGTCAGCGATGGTTGGGATGCTTATCCGCTTTCGATGCGAACGGTCAGTTGGATTTACGCTTATGCGCTGGTCGAGGAACGCGAATCTGACTCGTCGTTTCTGGCTCGTTGGCGCACGAGTATTTTTCAGCAGTTAGATTTTTTGAGTTACCATTTAGAAAAACACTTGCTGGCTAATCATTTATTCAAAAATATAAAAGCACTAGTTATTGGAGGCTTGTTTTTTGCCCATACGAAACGCGGGCAAGAATGGTTAGCCGAAGGAGAGCGAAGGCTGGCAGATGAACTGGCAGAACAGGTCTTAGCTGATGGCGGACATTTTGAGCGCGCGCCGATGTATCACGCTCAGACGCTGGGCGATGCGTTGGAATGTTATGCGCTGCTAAAGGCTTTTGGACGGTTGAGCGCTACGGAAAGTATGCGTGACCAGTTGGTTAAGATGGCGCGCTATCTAGCCGCCTTGAGTTATGCTGATGGCTCGCTGGCCTTATTTAATGACTCGGCGAACGCTGTTGAAACGCGCCCGACGCCTTTGCTGGAAGCCGTGAGCCTGGTGTGCGGAGAAACCGTGAGTTGCTCAACGGCTAATTTTCCTGACAGCGGTTATTATGTGTGGCAGTCGGTTGACCAGCGCGAAAAAATTGTGGTTGATGCGGGCGAACCGTCGGTGGCGTATAACACGGCGCACGCCCATTGCGATATGTTGAGTTATGAGTTGTGGATGAATAGCGCGCCGTTGGTGGTTGATGCGGGCGTACACGGATATGGCGGTGACGAGTTTCGGGAATATTGCCGTTCAACGCGCGCGCATAACACCGTGATGGTTGACGACGTAGAGCAGTCAGAGGTGTGGGGAACGTTTCGGGTTGCGCGTCGCGCGAAAGTGCTATGGGCAAAGGCCGTCGAGAAGGCTGACGAATGGTGCTTTGAGGGCGAAGTGCAAGGTTATGGGACCAATGGGTTACGTCATCGGCGCAGCTTGAAGCGTTTTTCTAGTGGCGACTGGGAAGTGATGGACCAGCTTTCGTTGCGCAAGGTTGCATCTGCGGGAAATGTTGTGAAAAGCTTTATTCACTTGCATCCGACAGTGAGCGTGAGCCGAGAGGGAAATAGTTTTTTGTGTGAAACGGAAAGCGGGGAAATCGTAATTGAGCCTTTCGGTGAAATTATGGCTGAGTTAGTTATCGGAGCTTCTTCGCCGCAAGTGCAAGGTTGGTGGTTTCCTGAGTTTGGGGTGGCGCTGCCGAGCGCAGTGATTGTGCTAAATTGTGTTTTGATAAAAGAGAGTAGTTCGCAAGCTATAGGCTATCGGATTAAACGCCGTCTTTAAGCAATGCGAATTACGTTTTTTTGCCAGTACTATCCGCCTGAAATGGGAGCGCCAGCGGCGCGTACGGCGGAGCATGCGCAGTATTGGACGGCGGCGGGACATGAGGTGACGGTGATTACGGGTATGCCGAATCATCCGACGGGCGTGATTCATCCTGAGTATCGTGGCGTTTGGATGCGGCGCGAAAAGGTGAACGGAGTGGCGCTGTTGCGTACGTGGCTATATGTCGCGCCGAACAAAGGCTTTGCTAAACGGGTACTGAATTTTTTGTCTTTTTTTGTTTCGTCCCTGTTGCTAGGCGGTTTATTTACGCGCAGGCCGGAGGTGGTGGTCGGGACTTCGCCGCAATTTTTTTGCGCGGCGGCGGCTTATTTATTCAGTGTGTTGAAGCGCGCGCCGTTTGTGTTTGAGGTACGCGACATCTGGCCACAATCAGCGATTGAGTTGGGTGTGCTGCGGAACCGGTTCGTGATCGCTGCGCTCGAAGCCATCGAGTTATTTCTTTACCGGCGGGCGGCGTTGATCGTGCCAGTGGCTGAATCAACCAGGCCATATTTATTGGGGAAGGGAATCGCGCCAGAAAAGATTGTGGTGATTCCCAATGGCATTGATGCGGGCTATTTGGCTATGCCGAGTATCGCGCCTGCGAAATTGCGGGAAGAGCTGGGCTTGCAGGGTAGGTTTATTGTTTCGTATATCGGTACGCACGGAATGTCGCACGGGCTGGAAGAGGTTTTGCAGGCGGCAGTTAAGTTACCGCAAGTTATTTTTCTATTTGTCGGTGAGGGGGCCGAAAAAGCTCGGCTCAAAGCCGAAGCGGCGGCGTTGCAGTTAACCAACGTACGTTTTATTGACCAGCAACAGCGTGACCGTTTGCTGGCTTTTTATCGCGCCAGCGATGTGAGTTTGGTTCCGCTCAGGAACTTGCCATTGTTTCAGAAAGTGCTGCCTTCCAAGTTATTCGAGTTAATGGGGAATGGCGTTCCGCTGATTTGCAATGTGGCGGGCGAAGCGGCGCAACTGGTCGAACGCGCGGGCGGCGGTTTGTGCATCGAGCCGGAAAATGTCGAGGCGTGGGTGAGGGCGATTGAGCGATTGCGCGATGATGAGCCGTTGCGACGGCAATTGGGCGAGCAGGGAAAAGCGTTTGTGTTGGCGCATTATTTACGCGAAAAGTTGGCGCTGCGTTATGTCGCGGCGTTGCAAGAGCGTTTCGCGCCGTTGGCAATGCTGCCAAGTCGTGTTGATCGTGACGCGGTGTCGCCTTCTTGATGCAATAGTTTAGTTATGCGTTCTTACGTGATTTTATTCGGGATAGCTTTTTTGCTGACGTTGTTACTGACGCCCTTCGTGCGCCGGTGGGCGATTCGGTGGGGCGCGATGGCGCTGCCTGACCGCGAGCGGCGCATTCATTCTCAACCGACGCCGCAATTCGGCGGCGTAGCGATTTATCTAGCCTTTATTTTGACGCTTTGTTGCGTACCTTTTTTGGGTAACTTAGTCAGCCGTAACTTCAAACAGGATTTGCCGCTTTTGTTATTCGGCTTGTTGGTTCCGGCGACGCTGGTTTTTGCGCTGGGGGTTTACGACGATTTTAAGAATGCCAGTGCGACGTTGAAATTTGCGGTTCAGTTGTTGGCGGCTAGCCTGGTTTATGTCAGTGGTTATCGCGTTAACGTGTTGTCTACGCCGGGCGGATTCTGGCAATTGCCGACGTTGTTAAATTTTCCGGCGACGGCTTTGTGGATTTTGAGCATTACCAATGCTTTTAATTTAATTGACGGCATTGATGGGTTGACGGCGGGCGCTTCGGTGTTTGCGCTGACTTCGATTCTGGTGTTTTCGGTTGTGCAAGGGCAGCCAGAAATTAGCTTGTTGGCGGTGATTTTAATCGGCGCGGTCATTGGGTTTTTACGTTACAACTTTAATCCGGCAACGATTTTTTTGGGCGATTGCGGCGCGCTGTTTTTGGGCTTTATGGCGGCGGTGTTGTCGCTGGCTGGTTCGCAAAAGGGGACGACGCTGGTGGCGGTAGCGATTCCGTTAATTTCGTTTGGCTTGCCGCTGATGGAAGTAGGCCTATCTATTGTGAGGCGCTTTGTCAGCGGCAAACCGATTTTTGCCGGAGACCGCAGGCACATTCATCACGTATTGCTCGAAAGAGGTTTATCGCAACGACAAGCGGTAATTGTGCTTTACGCCGTGAGCGCATTATTCGCGCTGTTCGGGCTTATGTTACTTAATCCGAAGCGTGAGTTAGGCGCTTTGATTTTTTTTATTTTAGGCATCGGCTTGATTTATGGCGTGCAGCATTTGCGTTATGCCGAGTTCAGCGAGTTAGGCAGCCAAATTAAACAGGGAGTTAGCCGTACGCGGCGTGCGTTGGCGGTGAATGTTGGCGTGAGACGCAGTTATGACCAGTTGGCGAATGCTGAAACAACTGCGGCCCTGTTCGCTACGTTAGAAACTATGCTGGTAACGAATGAATTTGAACTCGTTACATTGGAAATAGCCGAAGACTTGGCGGTAGACGTGAAGCCTTTGCCGTTTAACTTGCCGCTTAACCTTTCTGATAGTGCGCAGCGTTTGATCTGGTTGTGGCCGGATCAGACTGCGTTCAGTGCAGATTCTTTGCCACAACATTGGCAGTTGCGGGTTCCGCTCAATGCGCTGGATGGGCGGGCGTTGGGTACGATCACTTTTTACCGGCGCTTGGGCGATAACGCGCCGACGATTGACCTTACTCATTTGTGCGGCCCTTTTCAGCGCGAACTCAGTGCCGCGTTAGATCGCCTCGCCGTCTCTGACTGTTTGCCCGTATAGCCAACGGCGCATCCTTGCCATTCATTCAATACAACTTTAACGAACGCTCTAACAGGAATGGGCACGAATAGGTGCGGCTGAGGCTTAGGCAGCGGCTGTCTGTTTGGCAAAGATTTCGACAACTGTTGCCAAAAATGAAAATTGATGTCCTGCCTGCGGCGCGTTATTCGTTTAGAGGATGACGACGACGGCTTGTCATCAACAGGTTTAACCAACAGCAATTAACGCAGACACGCAAGGAGAATTTCATGGCTCAATTTATGCTTTTGTTACACGAACATCGGGCGGATTTCGCCAAAGTTTCAGCGGAAGACATTCAGGCGATCATTCAGAAATACACCGACTGGCGCACGCAGGTCGCCGCCGTAGGCCACAAGCTGAAAGATGAAGGAGGCCGCCACCTGCAAATGCTCAACGAACAGTTGCGCGTCGTTGACGGCCCTTATGCCGAAGCGAAAGAAGTGATGGGCGGTTATTTCATCGTGAGTGCTGCGAACTATGACGAAGCAGTCAAGGTTGCGCAGAGTTGCCCGCATCTTAAATACGGCGGGCGGATTGAGCTGCGCGAAATCGAAGAGTAAAGGCATCGTGACAGACGACCCGATTCAACAATCCGTAGATCATCTGTTCCGCCAGCGCGCGGGACAGATGATCGCCGTGTTGACGCGGCTGTTCGGTCTCGAACGGCTTGATCAAATCGAAGACGCCGTGCAAGAGGCGCTGGTGCGGGCGTTGCGCGTTTGGCCTTACGGCGGCGTGCCTGACCATCCGATGGCGTGGCTGATTCAAGTGGCGAAAAATCGGCTGCTCGATCAATTGCGCCACGACCAGCGTTGGCGCGCGACCGACGAAGCATTCGAGCAAGCCTGGCAAACGTTGACCGACGAAACGATCAAGACCGAAGCCGCGTTCGCGCGTGAAGTCCGCGACGATCAGTTGCGGATGATGTTTATCTGTTGCCATCCGGCGAACTCTGAAGACAGCCAGGTCGCGTTTACGCTGAAGACCGTCAGCGGTTTTAGTACGTCAGAAATCGCGCGCGCCTTTCTCGCGCAGGAAGCGGCGATTGCCAAGCTGCTCACTCGCGCCAAGCAACGGTTGCGCGAACAGCAAGTGCAGTTAGAGATGCCTGCGCCTGACAAGTTAGCCGCGCGGTTGGAGCCGGTGTTGAAAGCCGTTTACCTGATGTTCAACGAAGGTTACAGCGCGCTCGAAGGCGAAGAACTGGTCCGTACGGATTTGTGTTTTGAAGCGATTCGACTGGGCGAATTGTTGGCGAGCCATCCTGAAACGGGGCTACCCAAAGTGCAGGCGCTGACGGCGCTGTTGTGTTTTCAGGCGGCGCGGTTCAGTACGCGCTGTGATGCGGCGGGCGAACTTTTGTTGCTGTCAGAGCAAGACCGTACGCAATGGAATGCGGCGCTGATGCAGCGCGGGCTGCATTATTTTCAGCGTTCGGCCAGCGGCATTGAACTCAGCGACTTGCATCTCGAAGCCGAAATCGCCGCGTGCCACACGCTCGCGCCCAGCTTTGACGAAACCGATTGGTCGCGCGTGCTGGATTGTTATGAAGAGTTGTTGCGCTGGAAGCCTTCGCCGGTGGTGGCGCTCAACCGCATTGTCGCGCTCGCAAAAGTGCAAGGCGCGACAGCGGCGATTAGCGAGTTAGAAGGTTTGCGCGAACATCGCGCGCTCAAAAATTACTATCCGCTTTATGCCACGCGCGGCGAATTGTTGCGGCAAACAGGCAAGCCAACCGAAGCCATTGTTTGTTTTCGCCGCGCGTATGAACTGACTTCGAGCCAACCCGTGCGCCGCTTTCTGCTCAAACGAATGGCTGAACTATCGGCCTGATCTCGCCCCTCTAACGCAGCAAAGCCCCCTAGCCCTCTAGCCCTCTAGCCCCATAGATTGAAAGATTAAAAAACCAGCGCACGAACAATCGGGCTGTAATAGAACTGAAGTGCTAGCACTATAGGGTGACAGAGAGGTCAGGTGTTTGGAGACGGATGGATTAATCGTCGCGGCTTGGTAGAGTTGCGACATGGTGAAAGATCGCTCTGTCACTTAGAAACAGGGTTGGTAGTTTGCCAACACACGGGTCTGCGGTTTGTTAGGGATGCCAAACCATAGATTCGTAACGTCAAGTGCCAACAGCGTTGCAGGGGAAAAAGAGCTACGCTGGGTGTTGGTGGGATAATCAGCCCTGTTTCTTTTAATTTCCCCTCTGGTTTTTATGGATGCGCGCACCCAAGTTGTTTTGATAGGTGCTGCTGCTCCGGTTTGAGTGTCGAATTCCCGCCGGAATTCTTTCCAGTTAGGCGCACGGCTTTCGTTTCCCCCTCTTCTTTTTAACGAAACGCCACCCCACGCGCCGTCCGTTCAAGGCCTATTCATTTTGAGAGACGTGATGGTTCAGTGCGACTGTTAGGGATGCCAGTTGCGCTGTATGGTTGTGGTGCCCGTCTGAAAATGAATAGGCCTTGTCTATTTTTTCTTGCCGCCCGGTTGAGTAAAACGCTGTTGCTCACGACCTCAGCGCCTTGCCTTTTCGCAAAAGCCTTTTGAGCCATTCGTGCAAGGCGATCTGTCGAGCGATTTTCTCCTTTTTCCCAAAGTATCGAGCTTGCATCCCCGCAAGCTATCCGTTCGCACTGAAGCGAGGTCTGACGGCCTTTAAGTGTTAGGGCGCATGCGTCGAACACTTGAAACCCCGTGCCGCAATGCGTCGGCTTGCCAGACGCGTTGCACAAGGCAGCGTCTCCCGAGTGGTCGCCTGGTTTCAGCGCGAACGGATATGTCATCCCCCATCACGAGCTAGCACATCCCGTCGGCAATCCCTCGCGTCAGCATTCTCAACCGCATCTTCAACCGTGGAGTTATGACCGTGTTTACAAGTTTTTCGCACACCGTGAGTCGTTATTTGCCTTTGCTCAGAACCAGCCTCTTTCGATGTTTAGGATTGGGGTTGATGGGCTGGCTGATTTTTTATAGCAGTGGCAACGCGCGCCACACGGTGGTGAGTGCCGCGCAAGGTTCGCCCGATGGCATCTGGTTGCCGTTGGCTAACGACGCCCTCAGCAGCAGGCCGGTGAATGTGGCGGCGGGACGGCGCTTTCGCAGCGTCGCGTTGCAACGCAGCGTCTGGCAACGACAGCTCGCGCAAGCTCCGCTCGAAAACACGAAAGGCGTGCGTCCGACAGTGACTTTGCCTTTGCCGGATGGCAGCTTCGCGCGTTTCGCCATCGAAGACTCGCCGAATATGGAAGCCGCCTTAGCCGCCCGCTTTCCTGAAATCAAAAGTTATCGCGCCGTGGGGCTGGATAATCCCGCGTTGATTGCGCGTTTCACCTGGTCGCCGCGCGGGTTATATGCGTTGATTGCTACGCCTGACACGGCCTATAGCGTCGAGCCGGTGGGCGGCGCGCAATACGCCCAACAATATGTAAGCTATGAGAACAAAGATGCTGTCGCGGCGGACAAATATGATTGCCTGACCGAAGAAGTGCCGGGCTTGCCGACGCGTGAGAAAACCGCCGCGCGCGATTTGAGTGTGGCTCCGTTGGGAGCGACGCGCCGCAACTATCGGCTGGCGCTGGCGACGACTTATGAATATATGGTCACGTTCGGCGGCGGCAACAAGCCGGGCGCTATCGCCTCGGTCAACGTTTGGTTGAATGCCGTCAACCTGATTTATGAACGCGACCTGTCGGCGCATTTCAATCTCGTTGCCAATAATGACCAGCTTATTTACGACACGTCGAGCGATCCGTTCACCAACGGCAGCGACGGCACGATGCTGGAAGAAGCGCGCGCGCACTTTAACAACGTCATCGGTGCGTCTAACTATGACGTAGGCCACGTGTTAGGCACGGGCGCGAGCGGCAGGGCTTATATCGGCGTCGCTTGCGTGACGGATGAATACAAAGGTGGCGGCGTCAGTTTGATTCCAACCAACGCGGGCGTAGGGCATCCGTTTTATATCGGGCGTATCGCGCACGAACTCGGCCATCAATTCGGCACGCATCACACCTTCAACGACAACACAGGCAATTGTGCCAGTAACCGCAACCCCACGAGCGCTTATGAATCGGGCAGCGGTTTCACGATCATGGCTTATTCCGGTTCGTGCAATGCGATTGCGTTTGGGCGGGCGTTGCACTTTCACAGCGGTGCGGTGAATAACATCGCCAATTTCATGCAAAACGCAGCGACGTGTGCGACCAGAGTGTCCACCGGTAATAACCCACCGACGGTGAATGCGGGCGTAGACCGTCGCATTCCCAAACTCACACCATTCGCTTTGCTGGCGGAAGCTAACGATCCCGACAACGGCGATTACACCAATCTGACTTATTCGTGGGAGCAATATGACGCGGGCGGCACGAGTTTCGGCAACCCGGCTTTCACTGATGATGGCGATCCGGCTTCGACGACGCGCCCGATCTTTCGTCCGTTCTCGCCTACGCTCAGTCCGCAGCGGTTATTTCCTGAACTGTGGATGATTCAGGATTACAACAACGAACCTAGTGTGTTGCTGGATGCCGACGGCTTATATCTCGCGCAACATCTGCCGCGCGTTTCGCGCAATCTCAATTTCAAAGTCATCGTACGCGACCAGCGCGGCGGCGTGGCCGATGACGATGTACTGTTAAGTGTTGACGGCAACGCTGGACCGTTTCAGGTGACGGCTCCTGACACGCGCGTACGTTGGGTGGGCGGTACGCAACAAACCGTGACGTGGAGCGTCAACAACACTAACAACGCGCCGGTCAGTTGCGCGAACGTGAAAATTTCGCTCTCGATTGATAACGGCGAAACCTTTCCGGTGACGATTCTCGGCGCGACGCTGAATGACGGCAGCGAAACGATTACCGTTCCCGCCGGACTATCTTCGGGCGAGACGCGCATCAAGGTCGAAGCCGTCGGCAATATCTTTTTCGACATGAGCGACGCTTCGTTTTTGCTCGAATCAGGTTCGGCGACTTGTCCGGTGGGCGTGAACCTCACGCCCACCAGCGCAGTGGCAGGCGCGACCGTCAATCTCACGGGCGGCAGTCTCACGGGCGTCAACAGCGTACTCTTTAGCAACAACGTCAGCGCGTCGTTCACGGTGGTGAGCGATACGCAAATCAATGTGACGGTTCCGGCGGGTGTGGTCGCGGGGCCGCTGACGCTTATCAAATCAGGTTGCAACAACACGCAAACGCCGAGCTTCACACCGACGGCGTGCAGTTACAGTTTGTCTGCGACCAGCGCCAATGTCGGCGCAGGCATTCAAACCGCGAGCGTCAATGTGACGGCGAATCAGGGCTGCGCATGGACGGCCACCAGCAACGCCGGTTGGATTACGATCGCTAGCGGCGCTGCGGGCAACGGCAACGGGACGGTGAGTTTGAGTGTTGCCGCCAATACCGGCGCAGCGCGTAACGGTACGGTCACAGTGGCAGGGCAGACCTTTACGGTGACGCAAGCGGGTGGCTGCACGATCACGTTGAGCGCAACGAGCGCCAGCGTAGCGGCAGTCAGCGGCACGGGCAGCTTTAACGTAACAGCGGGCGCGGGCTGTATGTGGTCGGCGACGAGCAATCAGTCGTGGGTGACGATTTCGAGCGGCGCTTCGGGCAGTGGCAATGGCACGGTGAATTATTCTGTCGCGGCGAACACCGGCGTAGCGCGCAATGCAACAATTTCTGTCGGCGGCAAGTCTTTCACGGTCTCGCAAGCCGGAGGCTGTTCAATCACGATAAGCACGACCAGCGCAGCGACAGTGGCGACCAGCGGCACTGGCAGTATCAGTGTGACGGCGGGCAACGGTTGCACGTGGACGGCGGTGAGCAATCAGGCGTGGTTGGCGATTACCAGCGGAGCATCAGGCACGGGCAGTGGCAACGTGACGTTTGCGGTGGCAGCCAATCCCGGTGTCGCGCGCAGCGCGACGATTACCGTCAACGGATTGACGTTCACGCTGACCCAGGCGAGCGGTTGTGCTTACGGCGCGACGATCAGCGGGCAGACATTCAGTTCACAGGCTTCGTTGGGTACGGTTGCGGTGACGACGACGGCGGGCTGTGGTTGGACGGCTTCGGTCAATCAAGCCGCAGGGCAAAGCTGGTTGGCGGTTACGACAGCGGCGAGCGGCGTCGGCAACGGTACGGTTGGCTTTGCGTTGAGTCCGAATACGACAGGGAATTTGCGGCAGGCGACACTGACCGTAGCGGGTCGCACTTTCATCGTGTCACAGGATGCGAATTGCGGCGTGACGTTGCCGACGAGTGTCGTCAGTGTTGCTGCCGTGGCAGGTTCAGGCTCGGCGGGCGTGACGACCAATCCGTTGGGTTGCGTATTCAATGCCACAAGCAACGCCGACTGGCTGGTGATCACCGGCAAGACGAGCAGCGCAGTGAGTTACAGCTTTACTGCCAACAGCGGCGCGGCGCGTACGGGTTCGCTGAGCATCGGCGACAAACTTTATACGGTGAATCAGGCGGCTGCGCCCGTGAGTTGCGCGGCTTATTTCACGCCTGTCACGCATAGCGCCAGTTACGCAGGCGGCGTTTATAACGTGACGGTGAGTACGGGGAATGATTGCCGCTGGGCGGCGACCACCAGCACATCGTGGATCACGCTCGATGCGGCGACGGTCAGCGGCGTCAGGCGCGGCGCGGTGAGCTATTCACTGGCGACGAACACTACGACGCAAGCGCGCACGGGTACGATTCAGGTGTTAGGTCAAACCTTTTCAATCACGCAAGCGGCTGCGCCTGCGTGCAGCTTCAGCGTCAGTCCAGGGACGTTGAATGTGCCCGCCAGCGGCGGTAGTACCAATGTCGCAGTGACTGCGACCAGCAGTTGTTCGTGGTCGTCGTCGGCCAGTGACGTAGCGGCGCAAATCACGACCGGCGTTTATGGCAGCGGCAACGGAACCGTAGCCCTGATGACGCAACCCAACGCCGCCTCAGCCGTGCGCACTTTTAAAGTAGTGATTGCCGGGCAAACCGTGAACGTCACGCAGGCGGGCAGCGCGACGGCGAACCCATTGCCGACGGCGGTGCGAACTTATCCTGAGGTGTTGACGATGGGCGCGACGCGCACCCTGACGGTTTATGGACGCAACTTCCTCTCGAATTCCGTCGTGCGCTGGAACGGCGCTGAACGCGCGACGACCTTTGTCAGCAACATGGAATTACGCGCGACGATTTCGTCCACAGATTTAGCCTTCGCCAATTTGGGTACGGCAAAAGTGACTGTGTTCAATCCGGCTTCGACGGCGAATCTCGGTGGCGGTTCGTCGAACGCGCTTGATTGTCGGGTAGTGCGCTCCGCCGCCAATGTGTCGGCGGCGCATTACGGCGCCAACGGCGACAGTGCTGTGACGCCTGATGGCATCGTGGCGGGCTTCGGCGCCGATCTCGCCTCTGCCACGCTGGTGGTGAGTACGTTGCCGTTGCCGACGACGCTCGGCGGCACGACGGTTACGATTTATGACAGCGCCGGACGCAACTTCCTCGCACCGCTGTTTTTCGTTTCCCCAACGCAGGTGAATTACCTGATTCCGACCGACATCACGCCCGGTCTGGCCGAAGTCATCATCAGCGACAACGCCGGACGCTGGGAAAGCGGCGCGTTGATGATCAGCGGCGTCAATCCGGGACTGTTCACTTCCAATGCTTCAGGGCAAGGCGTCGTGGCGGGTTCGGCACTGCGTGTACGCAACGGGGTTAATAAGTATGAGAACATCGCCCGCTTCGACAGCGTGACGAACAAGATGATTGCGACGCCGATTGATCTGGGGGCTGACACCGATCAAGTTTATCTGGTGCTTTATGGCACGGGCTTTCGCCATCGCGGCGATTTGCGCAACGTGCAAGCCTTCATCGGCGGAACCTCCGCTGGTGCGGGCACGGAAGTCAGCGTGTTGTACCTGGGCGCACAAGGCGGACTCGCCGGACTCGATCAAACCAACCTGCTCGTGCCGCGTTCGCTCGCGGGCAGCGGCCTCGTCAAGCTCTGGCTCAAAGTAGACGGCAAGTGGGCGAATCCCGTCGAAGTGAATATCAAGTGAGAAAGCGAATTCTCGCGTTGACTATTTGCCACAAAAAAGCCCCAAAAAATATAGAAGCCACAAAAGTAAAAATTGCTTTTGTGGCTTCTGCGTTTCTTCGTTATTCCTCTGCGACGATTCCTTTGCCTGCGGCTTTTCAGTGTTATGATTCAGCCCTATGCAACCTGAAACTCTTGCTTTGCACGCCGCTGAACTTTCGGCTTACGGTTCAGTCGCACCGCCTATCGTGCTATCAACGACTTATAAACGCGACGCTGACAATCAGCTCGTGAGTGAGTATTTTTATTCGCGGCTCGGTCATCCTAATCGGCAAGCCTTTGAGCAGATTTGCGCTGCGCTCGAAGGCGGTACGGTGGCAGCGGCTTTCGCTTCGGGCAATGCCGCGACGCAAGCCGTGATGCACGCGCTCGCGCCGGGTGATCACGTGATTGCGCCGCTTGATATTTATTTCGGTACGCGCGCCGTCATCGAATCGCTTTACGCGCGTTGGGGCTTGCAGGTGTCATTCGTCAACACGACCGATCTCGCAGCAGTTCAAGCCGCGTGGCAGCCCAATACCAAACTCGTCTGGATCGAAACGCCTTCCAACCCGCGCTTGCGCATCACCGACATTGCCGCGACCGCTGAACTCGCGCACGCACGCGGCGCTTTGCTCGCGGCGGACAATACCTGGGCGACGCCAATGTGTACGCGACCGTTCGATCACGGCGCAGACATCGTGATGCACTCGACCACCAAATACTTCGGCGGCCACAGCGATTCGTTGAGCGGCGTGATCGTGATGCGTGACAACAGTAAAGAAGTCGGTGAATTCTTTGAACGCATTCGCATCATGCAAACCATCGGCGGCACGGGCGCGGCGCCTTTCGATTGCTGGTTGCTACAACGCAGCGCGGCAACGATGGCGGTTCGCGTTGAACGCCAATGCCAGAGCGCCGCGCGGCTCGCTGACGAATTAAGCTGCCACGCGCGCATCGCCCAAGTGAATTATCCGGGCTTGGCTTCGCACGAGGGCCACGCGATTGCTGCGCGTCAGATGAAACCCTTCGGCGGCATGCTTTCGATTGAAGTTAAAGGGGGAGCGGAAGAAGCCTTGCGAATGGTAAGCAAGGTTCAGTTATTCAAACGTGCGACGAGTTTAGGCGGCGTAGAAAGCCTGATCGAACATCGCGCTTCGGTCGAAGGGCCGCAGTCCACCGCGCCACCAAGTTTGTTGCGGGTTTCAGTCGGGTTGGAACACGCTGATGACTTGCTGGCTGATTTGTTGCAGGCGTTGGATTGATAGCTGCATTAGCCCGTGTTGCGGTTAGCCCGCGAACGTCCGCCTTTGCGGACTGAGAACTAGCGAGGAAGCCTGTTCAATTTTGACTTGTCCCTAACGCTTCGAACGCAAAATAAATAAGTGCGTCAAGGAATCTTTTTGGTTCTTTAGGAATTGCCGGAAAAACCGCAATATATTGTGGCCTCAAATCCCGTAGCGTTTAAATCCTTCGAGATCGAGCCAGATGCGTTGAAACAGATGCGCCGTGTTGGTGATGCCGTAGCAGCGCCGTTTGAGTACCTTGAGTTTATATGTTTGATTTTGAGAGTCTTTCGCTGAAGGTTCAGACAGAGAAAGAAGCTAGAACTGGTAACGCATTTAACGCATTTAAGAAAGCTGATGTTGTTAAAACCTATATTGCGTTTTTGAGCGGTACTGTAAATATTGATAACCAGAAAATAATCGAAAGTAAGATGGATCAACTAATTGCAGAGAAAATTTTCGACACGGAAGTGTTCGATAATAAAACGCAATTTACTCAGGCGATGGGGGTAGTGAAGAGGCTTTCTGAGGATGCTGAGTTGCGGACTTGGTTTCAGGTAAACAATAATCTAATTGGCTTCGCCGTTGGCATAAGAGATTCCTTTGAATATGTGAAAGAGATTCCCGTTGAAAACTTTAAGGAGCTTGTTAGGAAGTTTGATGACGCTTTTGCTGCTTTTGATGTTTCAAAGATAAAGCTGGGACAATATAGGCGTAGGTTGGCAAACTATTTCATTGGGCATTTACCTGTTTTAGCTGACAAGGCAGAAAGTGAACTGATTGAAGTGCTTATGATGGAGGTTAGCTAAAAGCCATGCCTAGCCCGTCTCGCTTTGTAATCCAAGAGGCATTACAGCCTAGCTCGATTAGTAAACTGCCTGTCTCCTTACATATTGCGCGTCATACAAGCTACAAGGCCCAGCTTGTTAGACTTTTAACGGGAACAATAAATTTCACGTGTAATGCATCTGGTAAAACGTAATTGATTTGCGGCTTTAGTTAGTCGAGTTAGTAAGATAATCGGGGCAGAACCCCTCACGCTATTTTCAGGAAGTGTTTTCCAAAGCCAGTGACGGAGGCAGCGTACCGGCAATCAACGCCGTGAGTTTTTCCAGCACTTCGCCGCCGCTCTTTTTCAAGGTACCGATGACGCTTTTGAAGGCCGCGAAGGCTTGTGCGCCGCTTTCGCTCTTTGAACATTGAGACACTTTGCGCGCAATCACCGCCGGACGTACGCGCGTTCCGCTGCGTTGTTTGTCGGCTCCACTGTCGCCGACTCGTGCAAAAAACGTAACACGTTGCCCCGCGCATGATGGCGTCTGATTTCATTGAGCAAACGTTGATTGTCGGCATCCTTCAACGGGCGCGGACGCAAATGCCAGTCTACTTTCAACTCCAACGCTTGCACGCGCGCCGCGTAATCCGGCGGCGGCGTAGGCGCATGGAATTCTTGGTAGAGCGCGACGCCCTCTTTCAGTTGGGACTTCAGGATTTCGCCGAACTCCCGCGCGCGACCCGTTTGGCTTTTCAGCACCTCGTCAATCGAACGCTGTAGGTGCGGCACACATTTTTGTTGCGCGACTTCCTCCAGTTCGCGCGCGTCGTAGCTCTTGCCGCGATCGGTACAGAGCGTGCCCGCATAGTGGTCGCCGATGACTTCGCGTACTTCTTCATTGCGATGCTGCGGGCGAATCTGAAACACCACCTGCGGCTTGCTCTCGAAGACCATCAGGTGCGCCGGCAGGCCGTGAATGCGCCAGCCCGTGTCATCGGTATGGATGGCGGGTTGCTCTTTGATCTCTTTCCGCAGTTGTTCATAACGCTGCGCCACCGGGCCCTGCTTCGTCCCCAGGCGCAGGGCGGCTTGCGTCAGCGCCCCTTGCGTTACGGACAAACCCGTGAGGCATTTCAGGATGCCTGGCACTTTGCGTTGCGGCACACCTTCGCCGTAATGCAAGCCTGCCGCCGCAGCTTGGGCGCGCGGCCCGAGACGATGTGCAGTCGCGCCCCATTGACCCGGCGCGACTGCTGCGTGACGACCCCGCACTTTGCGTTGACAGCGCGCGCAGCAACGCAGGTGTACGCCATAGGCTTTGACTTCCGGTTGGGGCAGCGGCGGCAATTCGGTATTCGTGACAATCTCCGTGCCCAGATCTAACAGTTCACCACCACACTCCGGGCAGACGGTTTCCGTGACGGGCACCTCTTCCAACGGCTGCGTGTACTGTTCTTCCGGCGGCGCGGCACGATAGTGAAACGGGCCTTGACCCGCTTTGCGTCCGGGTCGCTTGGGATTCTTTTTGCGTTGGTTTTTTGAGAAAGGCGCGGCGGAGCGCGCCGAGGAGCGCTTGAGTTGCTCAAGCTCGGCACGGAGTTGGGCATTTTCGGCAGTCAGTTGCTCGATCACTGCTAGCAATTGACTGACACTCATTTCTTGCGCATTGAGAGGCAGTTTCGTCACGACGCACAACCTAAATTCAATCTGCGGTTTTGGCAAGCACAAGCCGCTAATCAATTACCATTCGGCGAATGGACGTGAGATGAGTTCATGACTGTGTAGCGTAATTCCGACAGAATATTTTTCATGGAGGCTACGTTAATACATAGATTGAACCGCTGCCGCCGGAAGTCGTTTCGGTACGCCAGCAAAACAGCATCGTAATCTTCGATAAGCCGGGTCACGCCGCCGAAGCGGTACGAGGAGCGGTAGCGACTTGGTGATTGCGCAAGCGACGCCGTGCAAAGTCACCAGTTCGCTGCCGCACCGCAATGCATTCGGCTTATCCCAAGGTAGTCAAAACAAGTTGGCCGACACGGCAAAGCGTTCGCCGAGTGCTTTGGCTAGGCGTTTGCTGACGGCACGCTTGCCGTTGAGGACTTCGCTGACGTAGCCGCGCGATTTGAAGATGGGTATCAGGTCAGCGGGCTTCAGGTCGTTTTGTGCGAGCAGAAATTGCAGGATTTCGTGAGGGGCGCGGCGGGGAAAAGTTTCGTATTCGGCGTCATAATCTTCGATCAGCCGGGTAAGTAATTCGAGCAGGGCGCGCTGGCAGCGAGACACCCGTGGCCTTTTTTCAGCAAGCACCCAATCTCAGCATCAATCCGGTCATAGTCCGCTGCGGTTTTGATACTGACGGGTTGGTGGCGTGGGCAAGTGGGTGTTACGAAGTGAAAGTTAAAACAACCGGCTTGCTCAATCTCAGCCCGCGAAGGCGGGCGGTAGCATAAAGCCTGGGGTGGAGCGCAGCAGCGCGGAACCCCAGGAAAAAGCGGGAAACCATTCCTAGCCCGCGAAAGCGGGCGATAGCCGGTTGCTCATGACATCATTCACTGCCGCCCGCGCTGCGGGCTTGCACCCCCCCCGGCGCACTTTCCTGGGGTTACGGCTCACGCCTTCACCCCAGGCTTTATGCTCTCACCCGCTTTCGCGGCCTGTGGAGCATTTAACTTTGACTTCGTACACCCCCAACCAACTTGGTGGTTGACATGGTACTGGCCGTTGAAGCGGATCGCTGGCGGGTTAACGAGATAGAAGTCTGGTTGCAGCGATACGTTAGCCCACTGGCTTAATCAGTGGCTTCAGGTCGTTTTGATGGCAAGCGGCAGCCGTACCGCAAACGTAGTTCCTTCGCCCAACTGGCTCTGCGCTTCGATGTGTCCGTCGTGCGCGTCTACGATCCATTTCACGATAGACAATCCTAAGCCTGAACCGGTAGCCGTGCGGTCAGCGGTTTTGGCTGAACGGCGGAAGAAGCGCTCGAAGACATGCGGCAAGTCTTCTGACGGAATGCCGCGTCCGGTGTCGGTAATGGTGAGGATGGCGGTGTCGTTTTCGGCGGTGAGGCTCATCGTGATTTCGCCGCCTTCGCCGGTGTATTTGATCGCGTTGTCGAGCAGGTTGAGCAGCAGTTGTTTGATGCGATGCGAGTCGGCGTTGATCGTGATTGGCGTGGCAGGCGCAACGTAACGCAACGTTTGCGCGCGCTGTTCGGCGAGCGGCGTGATGTAATCGGTCATGTCGGCGCACAGTTGGCGCAATTCGAGCGGTTCGCGTTGCAATTCGACTTTGCCCGCGTCGGCGCGCGCGAGCATGAGCAGGTCTTCGACGAGACGTGAGAGGCGGATGATTTCTTCGAGGTTTGAGGTCAGCGTACGTTGATAATCTGGCGTCGTGCGTTCGCGGCGTAAGGCCAATTCGATTTCGCCGCGCATTACGGCGAGCGGAGTACGCATCTCGTGCGAAGCGTCGGAAGTGAATTGTCGCTGTCGCTCAAAGCCCGCTTGCAAGCGTGCGATCATCGCGTTGAATTGCGCCGCGAGCCGTCCCAGTTCGTCGTTTTGATCGGGCACGGGCACTCGTTCGTTGAGGTCGCTGGCCGAGATATGTTCGGCGGCGCGGGTGAGTTGGTCTACGGGACGCAGCGCCTGATTGGCGAGGACGAGTCCGCCGTAACTGCCCAGCAGCAACGCTAGCGGAATGGCGATGCCGAGAATCAGTAACAGTCGCGAACGTGCGCGTTGCAAGGGGGCGAGCGATTGGCCTATGCGAACGTAAAAATCTTTTTGGTCGTAACCTTTGGCGCGACGCGTGGCGAGGCGCAGGTTTTCGCCGTCGTGCATACGTATGGTTTCGTGAATCGTTTGCTGCATCGGCAAGCGCGTCAGCGCCTTCATATCCACCGCGAGTTCGTCTTCCGGGTGCGCGTAACTATCACTCTTGATCGTACCTTTGTCGTCAATTACCTGTAAGAGTTGCGGCGTGAGCAAGGGCGTTGCTTCGTTGGCGGACTCGCCGCTGTCGGGTTCGATGTCGAAACCGGTTTCGCTGGTGCTGGCTTTGACCATGCGTTCGAACTTGCGCACCTGCGTGTCGAGCGATTGATCAATGGTGGTGACGAACGTACGGGAAAGGAATACGTAAATGGCGATGCCGCAAAACAGCAGGATGGCCGACAGGATGGCGAGGTAATAAAGCGTGAGTTTTAGGCGAAGTGTAAGCATAAGCCAGCATAAGCCAGCATAAGCCAGCATAAGAACGATGGGGCGACGGGGTGAAACGGTGACGGGGCGAGTTGCCTGAAAACAATCGCCCCGTCGCCTGTTTGTCTGCCTGTCGCCCGTCGCAATCAGGCCGCTTTCGATTCGGCAGCGAGTATGCGTGATTCGCCTACGTTCGCTTTGAACTGGTAACCGACGCCGCGTACGGTTTGAATCAGTTTGGGATCGAACTGCCGGTCAACTTTGTTGCGCAGGTAGTTAATATAGACATCAATCACGTTAGTAAACGTGTCGAAGGCTTCGTTCCAAACTTTTTCTGAGAGCGTCTCGCGTGTGTGTATCTCTTCGGGGTGGCGCATGAAAAATTCGAGCAGCGAAAATTCCTTGCCGGTCAATTGGGTTTCGATGCCAGCGCGCGTGACGCGGCGGTTGATAAGGTTGAGGGTGAGGTCGCCGATTTGCAGTTTGGTTTGATCTTCGGTGGCGACGGTTTGGGTGCGCCGATAAAGCGCACGAACGCGCGCGAGCAATTCGGCAAAGGCGAAAGGTTTGGTCAGATAATCATCGGCACCGCTGTCTAACCCTCTGACTTTCATTTCGGTACTGTCTTGCGCGGTCAAAATCAGGATGGGTGTTTTTTGTCCCGATTGGCGCAAGGCGCGCGCGACGGCGAGTCCGTCGCGGTGAGGCAAGCCCAGATCAAGAATCACCAGATCGTGCGTACCCGTTTGGCCCGCCCGCAAACCGCTTTCGCCGTCATAAGCCAATTCGACTGACATGCCTTCTTCTTCGAGGCCGCGCCGTAAGAGGTCGGCCATTTTTTCTTCGTCTTCGATGACTAACACACGCATCGCCATAGTGTTCCTCACAAAATCTGTTGGGTCTTGGGGGGCCAGCGTAAAGTTGCCTGACCCGTATGTCGTTTCTGTACGCATAAAGTTCACCGTGTTCGGGGATGAATGCCACACGTCACCGAATTGAATTGTTCAGCGAGGGGTGAGGCCGTGTTGATGATCGCGTCGGACTCTGCTTGCAATGATCTGCAAATTTGGGATTGGGGAACGCTCTGACGTTCATTTGCGGCCTGACGTTGCTCCGCGCAGGCCAGCAAATTTTAATCAGCACGTTGTGAGGCAGGAGGAGTTTAGGGGATCGGTGTCACAGCGGCTTGTATTCATGCAAGATAACAGCCAGGCAAGATAATCTGCGGAAACAGCCGCCACCGGCAACGCCATAATTTCAGGCGTTTGATAAGAATGCAATTCGCGGATGGCTTGTTCGAGTGCGGCATATGTGCCGCTCGTCGTTTTGATTAACAGCAAGGCTTCGTTGGCTTGTTCGATTTTGCCTTGCCAGCGATAAACCGAAGTGATTTGCGGCAGGATTTGTACGCACGCCGCCAACTCGC
>JAYSVR010000208.1:0-6265 GCA_043718445.1 Acidobacteriota bacterium
ACGTACGTTCTTGGCACGTTGCAAGCTCAACGCAGGCGGTTTCTCGCCGTCGGCACGATAGCCGTCAACGATCAACTTGGCTTGCGGGTCGGCTTGCAATTGAGCCGCCACGTCACGCAACACGTTCTTGCAAGCGTTGTCTACGCGAGCGTTGTTTTTCTTGAACGTATTGCAAGGCGTCAGTTCACGCGGTTCAGGCGGTTTGGGTTTAATCGGTTCAGGCCCAGTCGCCACGCGCGTCGAACCGCTCGCCGAGCAATTCGCCACTGACGAAACCGCTTTCACCGTGACTTCGATGTTCGTGCTGTAAGGCACGCCCGTCGTGTCGAGGCGCGCAGTCAAGCCGCTACCGGCAATCGTACCCGCCGTCGTTGACCATTCGTATTTCACGTCGCCGTAATTGCGACCACCCGTGACACCATTGGTCGAGAAGTTGATTGCTTCACCCGGACTGACAGTCGTCTTATCGGCAGTCAAAGTCGTGTTCGGGTCGAAACAAATCGTGAGCGGCGGACATTCGACGACGCGAATCGTCTTCGAGTCGAAGGCTACGCAACCGCAACCGTCATCTACTTGCGTGGTGATCGTGTATTCGCCCGGCGCGAGTCCGGTCGTATCGAATACGACATTCTGTCCGTCACCATTGATCTTGCCGCCCGTGGTTTGCCACGAATACAACAACGTGTCGCCGTCTGGGTCGGAAGCCGAAGCCTGCAACGCGACCTTGTCGCCTACGCAAACCGTCGCAGCGGATTGACGTACGACATCGTTCGAGCCGGGCGTCACTGCACCTACGTTCAACGTGACGGTCGGCGGTTGGTTCGGCAACACCGGGTCTTTGCGTTCATTCATGTGGCCGATGCTTAACCCCGCAATAAAGCCGTTCGGGCTGTTGCGGAAGTCGAGATCAGACATCCAGTTCAAGTGGCGCTGATAAGCCAAGCTGATGCCCAGCCAGCGTTTCGGGAAGATACGCGCACCGGCGACCAAATCAACCGGGCTGTTTTCGAGCAACGAAGGCGTGCGGCCATCCACATAACGCAAAGCCTTCAACTCGGCGATGAGTTGCAGGTATTTGCTGATCGGGAAATCGAAGCCGATGCCTGCGCGCAATTGATTGGGCAGGTCGAGGGCTTTGCCGCTCGTGCCGAAACCTTGAATCACACCGCAACCGGCGCACAACGGGCCGAAGTTCATGTCTTCAGCACGCGGGTCGCCGACTTTGATGTAACCAATGTTGGTCGAGAGGTTGACGTATTTATGCAAGCGTCCGTCAAAGGCGAGCGTTACGCCGTAATCAAAGCCGCCCGTGCCGCGTCCGCGTTCCAAGCCCGTGTTGAGCGTACGCGAAAGCGGAATCTTCAACATCGGAATCAACGCGAAGCCGAACGGATTTTCAGGATCGGTCAGGCGAATCTTGCCACCGAGCCACAGGTCGCCCAAATGGTTGTCAGAAAAACGCGCCAGAAAAGGAAAGGCAGGGTTATAACCCGGCAAATTGTTGGGCGCGAGCGCGGGCAGAATGCCTCCGACCGGCGCGCCAAAGCCCGGATAAACCGCTACGCCGTTACCGCTGGGCAAGGCATAGAATGGGCCGATGTTGCTGTTCGGGCCGCCGCCGCAAGGGCCAGCGAATCCGCCGTTGCCGCAAGGGTCGCCCACGAGGATGGAAGTGCCGCCGCGTCCGGGGCCGTAAGGCACGATCACTACGCGCCCGTTGCCAAGCGTCTTGGTCCGTACGTCCGGCAGGTAAAAGCCACTCAACAACGCGGGCAAGCCCGGCGTAACCACTTCCTGTGCGCCGAAGCTGGCAAAAAATTCCAGACGATCGCTCAGTCCCACTGTTAAGTTAAACGGGTATTGCTGAACCGCAATGTCGCCCGGATCGCGATGGAAGTGGTTGGCAAAGATGCCAATGTTGAACTCGCCTTTACGCAGGGTTTGCGCGTCATAGACGTTGAACAAGCCGGTTCCGCCATTTACGGTCGGGGCTGGGTTGCGAGGGTCATCCGAAGGACGTTTGGTCTGTGCAAAAACACTCGCGCCCACCAATGTCAGCGCCAGCAACAGACCCAGTATTCTTCTCGCAATTCTCATAATTCTCCTCCTCGAAGCACGATGTACGTGACCTCGTGTGTCAGATGTAAAAATCGGGGTTTCAAAGTAAAGCGGCAGGCACAAGTGCTGCCCCAAAAGCACGCTATAAAAAGTCAGCTTTTATAGTTGAGGGATACTTGAAGCTGCTGTATTGAAAGCAAACTGCGCTTTCGATTTGGCAATGTCAGAAAGACAAAAGGGATTTACTACGCGCGGCAATCTATACGATAGCCAAAAACGTGTCAACGCATTCGCCCATTCGCCACAAGGACTTAGCAGCGGTTGTCGGTTGTCGGTTGTCGGTTGTCGGTTTGTTTCTTACCGGCAACCGACAACCGACTGCCGATAACCGGCTCAAGCATAAATGCCACGGACGCGCGTGATATTGGCGACGCGGTCAATCGCCAGCATGTAAGAAGCGATACGCATATTGACATTGTGACTCTCAGCGAAACGCACCACTTCGTGAAAGCTATCAACCATAATGTCTTTGAGGCGTTCGTTGACCAGGTCTTCTTTCCAGAAATAGCCCATGCGGTCTTGCACCCATTCAAAATAGCTACACGTCACCCCGCCTGCGTTCGCCAGAATGTCAGGAATCACGAAGACGCCCTTGCGTTCGAGAATGTCGTCTGCCGCCGCCGTCGTAGGGCCATTCGCGCCTTCGACCAGAATCTTGCATTGAATACGGTCGGCGTTGTGGCTCGTAATCTGGTTTTCGGTCGCCGCCGGAATCAGCACGTCGCAAGGCAGTTCGAGCAAGTCCATATTCGAGACCGGCGCAGCCTTGCCGTATTTTTCAAAGCTCTTGGTTTTCGCTTGATACGCTTGCAGGTCAGGAATGTCCAAGCCGTTTTCGTTATAAACGCCGCCGTGAATATCTGAAACGGCGACGACTTTGTAACCGGCTTCGTGCATCAGTTGCGCAGCGATGCCGCCGACATTGCCTGAACCTTGAATGACGACGCGCGTCTCGCCGAAGCTCATCCCGTGCTTTTGCACGGCTTCGTTGGTCATGAGCATCACGCCGCGCCCGGTGGCTTCGCGGCGGCCTTTCGAGCCGGACAAATCAATCGGCTTGCCCGTCACGACCGCCGTCACCGTATGCCGCGCGTGCATCGAATAGGTGTCCATAATCCACGCCATCGTCTGCTCATTCGTATTCATATCAGGCGCTGGTACGTCGCGTTCGGGGCCGATGAAATCAATGAGTTCCGCTGTGTAACGCCGCGTCATGCGTTCGAGTTCGCTTTGCGACATTTGCGAAGGGTCGCAAATCACGCCGCCTTTCGCACCGCCGAACGGAATATTCACGACCGCGCACTTCCACGTCATCCACGCCGCCAGCGCGCGAATTTCGTCGAGCGTAACGTTCGGCGAATAACGGATTCCGCCTTTGGCTGGGCCGCGCGCGAAATTGTGCTGTACGCGATAGCCGGTGAAGACTTCGATGTGGCCGTCGTCCATGAATACCGGAATGTAAATCGTGATCTCGCGGTTGGGTACGCGCAACACTTTGTAAAGGTCAGGGTCGAGATTCAACAGTTGGGCGGCATGGTCAAACCGCTCCATCATGGATTCAAACGGATTGTCTTCTTTGATTTCGCGGATGTCGTCAACAAATGCGGATGGCACTTCACTTCCTCCAGATAATACGGCTTAGTGGGTTTGCGTGGATGACAAAACTTCGTTCAATGCGCCCGTGCGATAGCCTTCCAGATCAAGCGTCACGTACTTAAACCCCAATTGCTTGAAGGCAGTAGAAATGCGTTGTGTCATTTCCAGATTCAACGCTTTCGGCAATTCTTCGGGTGCGATTTCGATGCGCGCGATGTCGCCGTGATGGCGTACGCGCATCAGGCTGAAACCCAGCGCGCGCAATTTCGCTTCGCCGCGTTCGATGTTCGAGAGCTTCTCAATCGTCACCGGCATGCCGTAAGGAATGCGCGACGAGAGACATGCCGAAGCCGGGCGATCCCAAATCGGCAGGCCTGCCGCCTGAGCCAGTGCGCGAATCTCGGCCTTGTGCAATCCGGCTTCGATCAACGGACTGCGCACCTGCAATTCGGCAGCAGCTTTTCTACCAGGACGATAATCGCCCGTGTCGTCTGCGTTATTTCCGTCGCAAACAAAAGCGAAGCCGCGCGTTTGAGCGACATCGCTCAACTTGGAAAACAGTTCGTGTTTGCAGAAATAACAGCGATTGGTGGGGTTGGCTTGATAGTTCGGGTCGTGCATTTCTTCGGTAACGACGAACTCGTGCCGCAGCTTGAATTGCTGCACGACCGTCAGCGCATCCTGCCGCTGAAAGTCAGGATAGCTCGCGCTCTCGCCGGTCATCGCCAGCGCGCGTTCGCCGAGTTCGTCAGCCGCGACATAAGCCAGATAGGCGCTATCAATGCCGCCCGAATACGCGACGATGACCGAACCCATAGCGCGAATGAGTTCGCGCAGCTTTGTTTCTTTCGCTGTGGTTGCGTCGGACATAACCTAAAACACCGACCTAAAACACCGAATAACCGCGCACGCCCATCGGTACGCGATAAACTTTTTGCGTATTCACCACGATCAGATTGCCGTGATCGTCAAAAGCCAGTCCGACCAGGCCCGAACCGGCGACGACGACTTCAGCCCTTTCGCCTTCGGGCGTAATGCGCACCACGCCGCGATGTCCGTGCAACGAAGCCGCGACATACAGGCTGCCGTTTTCGTCAAACGCCAGTCCCTGCGGACGCCCCAGGCCTTTATAAAAAATGCTCTCGTTGCCCATCGCATCAATCTTCCAGATGCACTCAGAAGACGAAACCGTCGGTCCCGTGACATACAAATCTCCGTCAGGACTGAACGCCAGATGATAAGCCGCTACGCTCGGCTCCAATGAGGCGAAAGGACGCGCTTCGCCAATCGTGTTGACGCTGAAAATCGTACCGCTGCGGTCGCCGACGTAAATCGTTCCGCGCCGGTCAAGGGCGATACCGGTGGCTACGCCCAACTCGGTGGCAAGCGTAGTGAACTCTTTGAACTTGGTGATGCGATAAAGTTCGCCTTCGTAACGGCTGGTCACGTGCAACGTGCCTTCTTCGTCAAAGGCCAACCCGGAAGGATTCGTGATGTCTGAATTGAAAGGCGATACCGTGCCGTCGGGACTGATCGCGTATATCGAAACCGGCATCTTCTGTCCGCGCGAACCAGACAGCGTGACATAAATCGTGCCGTCTTCGCGGTCAATCGCGGGATTGCCGACCGGATGCATGTTCTCGGCAAGTTTTTCGCCGATGGTCAGCGGCGCGATTAACGTACCGTTCGCGTCGTCAAGATGAACTTCGTCGGCGCTCTGCCCGACTTCGTAATCGGGTACGCCCACGATGACGCGCTCTGATGAGGCGCTGATGAGGCGTCCGCGCCAACCGTCAAAGCTGACGCGGCACGAGGCGTAATCTGAAGTGTCATAGCCTTCGCACGTCAGGATCACTTCGCCGCCTTCGACCGCCGCTGCGGGCTGCGCGCCAAGAATCTTGCCGTTGCTAAAATCTGCCATGCCGAACTTTTCTCCGTGTGAATGGTTAAGGTTTGTTGCGTAAGAGCAGGCATCATACGCGACGCTCTGAGTGATGACAATCAGGCTTTTCGCGCATTTTTACGCCTTCACATTTAGTTTCTCTCATCTGCAAAAAGTACAACGCAAACTATGCAAAGCAAATCCAACGCCGCGTTCTTTGACGTAGTTTGAGCAAAGAAGTGAGCGCGGTTTTTGCAGTATTACACAGTTGAAATTTGAAGGAGGAAATGAAAATGAAAAAGTTAATGGCTACTGCGTTTTTATTTACGATGTTGGGGGCGGCGATGCCCGCACTGGCGAACCCGGCTGAAACCGAGAAGATGAACAAGAAGGTTCGCAAAGAACTGGTGACGCTGCCGTTTTTCAGCGTCTTTGACAATCTGGCATTCAAGGTCGAGGAAGGCACCGTGACGCTTTACGGACAAGTCACGCGCCCCTCGTTGCGCAAAGACGCCGAGCGCGTCGTCGAACGCATCACCGGCGTCGAAGAAGTCGTCAACCAAATCGAAGTCTTACCGCTCTCGAATTTCGACGACCGCATTCGCTTCGCCACCTATCGCGCGGTCTATCGCCAACCCGGCCTTGATCGCTTGAGCCTGATGGCGAATC
>JAYSVR010000209.1:0-21085 GCA_043718445.1 Acidobacteriota bacterium
TTGCTACGGCGCAACAAACCTTCACTCACTTTCACCTGCACTTACGCGCTTATGATTGCGCGATCACTAAAGGCTGCTTGAAAATCAAAGATCGCCGCAACTTCGCCTGGGTCGCGCCTGACGAACTCACGCACTACAGTTTCGGCAAAGCTGACCGCGCTATTCTTGATGCGCTGACACAAGCCCAACCGCGTCTTTTTGAAGAATAAACAACGAATAGACAACTGGCGTGCCAGCGCGAAAAGCCAATAACCGAAGGCGTTTCGCGCGCTGTCTTCTTTAGCGCTGTTCGCTTATGGGAACATCGCTTCCTGCATTCGCGCAAATTATCGAAGCGCAGCAATCCAATCGCCTGCCGCGCGCCGTAACGCCATCTGTCACGTAAAAACGCTTTCACTCCACCATAGGATTTTTATGAATCGTCTCTGGCTCTTTTGCCTGCTGCTGAGTTCCTGTCTTACCGCGTTCGCGCAAACGCGCACGCTGCAAGGCGAAGTCGTCAATCAACGCAATGAACCGGTGCGCGGCGCGACGGTTACGCTGGCGAATCCGACGCAAACGCTCACGGCTGTGACTGACGGCGAAGGCCGTTTCAGCCTGCCCGCGCCACGCGAACCGCTGACGCTCAAAGTCACGGGCAAACAAATCACCGCGAATGAAACGATGCTCGACGCCACAACCAACGCCGTGCGCATCGAGGTCAGTTATACGATTCCGCCGATTCACGAAAGCATGGTGATTGCGGCAGAACAGCTCGACCCTACGCTCGAACGCCGCAACGAAGCCGTGTTTCGTGACACGCTGTTCTCGCGCGACGATCAGGTCTTTCATACGCTCGACGCGGGCATCAACGCCGGACAACACGAAGGCGGCGGCAAGTCGCTTGAGATTCGCCGCTTCGGATTCAATCTTGATCACGGCGGCGTCAACGGCGGACTCAAAGTCTTGGTTGATAACGTGCAACAAAACCAGGGTACGCAAGGCCACGGGCAAGGTTATCTCGGACAATTGAAATCGCTCACGCCCGAACTCGTGCAAGACGTATCAATTATTAACGGTCCGTTCAGTGCTGAGTACGGCGATTTTTCAGGCCTCGGCGTAGTCCACATTCGCCTCAAAGAAACGCTGCCCGATCAATTCACCGCGCGCGTGCAAGGCGGATCATTCAACACGCAGCGCGGTTTTTTCGCTTACAGCCCCAACCTGAGAAACACCGACGCCCTGTTTGCTTATGAAGGCTCGCACAGCGATGGGCCGTTCGTGAATCCGTTGAACTATCGCCGCGACAACGTGACGGGCAATGCGATTTATCGGTTGAGCGAAACCCGCAAGCTCGGCGTGAAATTCAATTTCGGACGCAACGATTTCGTTTCGTCGGGACAGCTTCCGCTCGACGAAGTTTTTGCGGGACGGCTTGATCGCTTCGGTTTCGTTGACCCGCACAACGGCGGGCGCGTGCGCAACGGCACGGGCAGCTTGAACTTCCGGCAAGAGTTTGCGAACGGCGCAATGTTCAAAGCTGACGCATTCGTCGCGCGTTCGCTGTTTGATCTGTGGTCGAACTTCACTTTCTTTTTGAACGACCCGACACGCGGCGATGAAATTCAGCAACACGACTCGCGGCTGCAACAAGGCGCGAACGCCCAATACCTGCGGCCTTATCGCGTGTTCGGCCAGCAGGCGCTGCTCACCACGGGCGCGAACTTTCACGACAATCAAATCAATGTCGGACTTTATAACACCGACGCACGCACGCCTTTCGCTACGGCGTCGCAGGCCAACGCGCGCGTGACCAATCAGGCGGGTTACGTGCAACAAAGTCTCGCACTATTGCGCGGACACCTGAACGTCACCGCCGGATTGCGTTACGACTATTTTCGCTTTGACGTGAAAGACCGCCTCGTGACAGAAAGCTCTGGCAAGCAAAGCGAAGCGCGCTGGCAGCCGAAATTCAATCTCGCGCTGACGCCGACTGAGCGCGTACCGCTGACGCTTTACGTCAATTACGGACGCGGCATCGCCAGTCAGGACGCGCGCGGCGTGGCTCAGAAACCTCCCAAAAATCTTAAAGATGCACCCAAACTTTCGACGACGGATTTCTATCAAACCGGCGCGGCCTTGAACTGGCGACGCTTCGCGGTGAGCGGCGATCTGTTTTTGATTGATCGCTCAAACGAACAGGTTTACATCCCCGACGATGGCTCAATTGAATTCAAAGACCCTTCGCGTGCTTACGGCTTTGAAGCGAAAACTTCGTTCAGCCTCACGCGCCACCTTTCGCTCAACGCAGGCTTGACCAAAGTGATGAACGCTTTCTATCGCGGTTCACAACCAAATTCTCTTGGGCGCCTTTACGTAGACAGCGCGCCGCATCTTGTCACCAACGGCGGGCTCACCTTGAACGATTGGCACGGCTTCACCAGTTCGCTGCGCTATCGCCACATCAGCAACTATCGCTTGGATGGTTTCGATCCGACCTTGCGTGCCGCTGGATTAGATGTGCTGGATTTCAGTTTGAACAAACGCTTGCGGCGCGGCATTGAGCTTAACTTCGCCGTAGACAACCTGACGAACAAACGTTATTTCGAGACGCAGAATTATTTTGCCTCGCGCCTGAAACCGGATGCAGATGAGGTCGAACGCATACACGCAACGCCCGGCTATTCACGTTCGGTGACGGTTGGCCTCACCTATCGGTTGGGCGGTAAGTAAGTGATTTGTATCGCAACCTGTTAGGTTGCGATTGTTGTGTGTTTCTTTCATTGAGCGACATCGCAAGCCTCCGCAACCTAACAGGTTGCGATACAGTCTCAGTCATTCATACAATCCCGTCACGCCAGTTTACTGGCACATTTCAAAGCAAAGCGAGTTTATTCATCTATGTTTGCCGTCATTATGGCCGGAGGCTCAGGTACGCGGTTTTGGCCTGCGAGCCGTCCGCACCTGCCCAAGCAGTTTCTCAAAATCACCAGCGACCGCACGATGCTCGAAGAGACATTGGCACGCGTTGCACTGTTCACAACGCTTGAACGCACCAGTGTTGTCGTAGGGCAAATTCACGCCGACATCACTGCGCAATTGCTCGCGGGTACGCACGTGCAAGCGATCATTGAGCCTACGGGACGCAATACGTCAGCGTGCATCGGACTAGCGGCGTTGTTGCTGAAACAACGCGACGCGAAGGCCGCGATGGCGGTGCTGCCTGCTGATGCGTTTATCGCTGACGTGAATGCATTCGCCGCTTCACTCAAAGCCGCTGGCGAGATCGCCTTGAACGGCAGCATCGTCACGCTCGGCATTCAACCCAATCGCCCTGAGACGGGCTACGGATATTTGCAAGCCGGTGATGAGCAAGGCGCAGCGCAAGGCCAAGCATATTTCAAAGTCGCGCGTTTCGTAGAAAAACCCGACGCGTCAACAGCGATCAAGTATCTGGCGAGCGGCGATTATTTTTGGAACAGCGGCATTTTTATTTTTACGGTCGAAACGATTCTGCAAGAGATTGCGAAGCACTTGCCGGAGCTTTACGCGGGCTTGTGCGAAATCGAAAAGGCTATCGGCACTGAAGATTATGACGCCGTACTCAATCGCGTATATCCGGCGCTCGAATCCATCTCGATTGATTACGGCGTGATGGAACGTACGAGCAAGCCGATCTATATGCTCAAGACCAACTTCGGTTGGAGCGACGTAGGCAGTTGGCAGGCGCTCTATGAATTGCGCACGGACGATTACGACGCGAATGGCAATCTGTTGTTGGGCGACGCCGTAACGGTAGACGCGCGCAACAATCTGGTTTATGCGACGACAGGCCGCAAGATTGCATTGTTGGGCGTAGAGAATCTGGCGGTGGTTGATACGCCGGAGGCATTGCTGATTGCGCCGATTGATCGTTCGCAGGACGTGAAGAAAATCTCTGAGGCAATACGGAAAGCGTGAGCGTAATGAGATTTCGGTAAAAACGAAATCATTGTCCATTGTCCATTACACCTTGCCCATTGTTATGCAGAAGAAAAAGCCTCTCTGCATAACAATGGGCAAGGTGTAATGGACAATGGACAATCAGCAAAACTCGTGGATCAACGTGAGGTCGCACGCAGGCGGAAATCGCTACAGTCTACCTGCGCTACCGCTCGCGTACTGCCATCTACTGCCGCTGCCTCTCGTCGTACCGCATCACCTCATCCGCAGCCGCCGCCTGCCAAAAATAAGCATTGCCGTCACGCAGCGTCATCAGCAACTGCAAGCCATTCGGCGCAAACGCCACGTTCGTCACGATGTCGTTTTGCACGTGCGAAGTCAGCAATTCCTGAAAGGTTCCGACATCCCAAAGTTTCATGGTGCGGTCGCGGCTGCCAGTAGCGAGGCGCTTGCTGTCTACTGAAAAAGCCAGTGAGAGAATTTCGCCCGTGTGCCCGCGCAACGTAGCCGCCAGCGCGAACGTATCCATCCGCCAGATTTTGGCGGTGCGGTCAGTGCTGCCTGACACGAGCCAACGTCCGTCGGGTGAAAGAACGAGCGCCGCAATGCCATCGGTGTGGCCGGTCAAGACGGTAAAGAGTTTCAGCGTCGCGGCGTCGTATACGCGAATCGTTTTGTCATCGCTGGCGGTTATCAGCCAGTGTCCGTCGCGCGAGAACAAAGCGCCGCGCACGCCGCGCGTATGGTCTTTGAGTACCGCGAGTTCGTTGCCGTTCTCGCAATCCCAAAGGCGAACCGTATGATCGTTGCCGCCACTCACCAAACGTTTGCCATCGGGCGCAAAGTTGATTTCGCGCACACGGCTCAGGTGTCCGGCAAAAGTTTGCAGGTGGCGCTTGCTGTTCATCTCCCACAGCTTGATCGTGCCGTCATCGCTTGACGAAGCGAAACGATCTCCGGTCGGCGAAAAAATCAATTCGTTGATTTCTGATTGATGAAGCTCCATCTGCCCGGTCGTTTGTTGCCGCTGCGGATCGCAAAACACCACCGCATTGCCTGAACTCAACAACAGTTGGTTGCTCACTGGATGATAGGCCACACCATAAATCGGATTGGAAAAACTCAGCTTGTCGGTAGCGCGTGCGTTGGTCTGGCTGGGCACTTGCCAAAGCTGAACCGTTTGATCCTGACTGCCTGAAACGATCTGCCAGTTGCCACCACTGAGACTGGCGAAAAACATCGCATCCCAAACGCGTTCGGCGTGGCCTTTGAGCAAGGCCAGCGGTTCGCCCGTCGCTGGATTCCACAAACGCAACGTGTTGTCGCTCGAAGCTGACAAGAGCGCGTCGCTGTTCGGCGCAAAATCTACGCGCATCACCGAAGCCTGATGCTGATCGAACTTGCGCAATTCGGTTCCGTTCGCCGCGTCCCACACGCGCGCCGTATTGTCATTGCCACCGCTCGCCAGCCATTGCCCATTGGGCGAAAACGTCACGGCATAAACGCTGGCGGTGTGCGCCGTGAGCGTCATCAGAGGTTGGCGCCCAAAGGGTTGTGAAGCCGGTTGTGAAGCCATGTCCCATAGCTTGATCGTTTTGTCTTCGCTGGCACTGGCGAGGCGCAAGCCGTCGGGCGAATACGCGATTGACCAAACCCAATTGGCGTGCGCTTCGATCTTGCCCGTTTGCGCGCAAGCCGCCAGCGACCAAAAGCGAATCGTTTTATCTGAACTGCCCGAAGCCAGCGTTTGTCCGTCGGGCGCAAAAGCCAGCGAACGTACGATGTCTGAATGCCCGCTCAACGTAGCGCGCAACTTGCCCGAAGCGCGATCCCACAACTTGATGACTTTGTCGCTGCCGCCCGTGGCAAAGGTGCGTTGATCGGGCGAAAGCGCGAGCGCACTAATCACGCCGCTGTGCGCCTTGCGCGTATATTTTTCAGTTAAGGTTTGCGCGTCGAGCAGCGTCAACAATCCGTCGTTGCCATCGTTGCGCGTGATCGCAATCGTTTGTCCGTCAGACGCGGGTAACACGCGCGAAACGGTTTCGGCAAAAGTGTGTACGCGCTGGCTTTGATGCGACAAACGCCAGAGGTAATACCACTCGAAGCCGCGCAAATCAGTCTCGCCTTTTTTCGGCGTATGCGTTTCGAGCAACTCAGCGACGCGCGCGAGGTTGTTACTCTCCCAATCCTGCGCGAGCAAATTCATGTGCGCGGCATAGAGCAACGCTTCTTTTTCGGTGCGTTGTCCATCGGCCTGCGAACGCTGCCACAAAGCGTAAGCCGCAAAGATCGCTAACACTAAAACTACGCTGGCGGCGACCAGTCCCGCACGCCAAAGGCCGCGACGATAGGCTTCGCGTTGGCGGCGCAATTCGGCGTCGGGCATGTGTTCTTCGATCCACGCGGGGTCGAAGGCTTTGTGATAGATACGATTGCGCGGCTTGAGCCAGCCTTCTTCTGATCTCGTAATGCCCGCCAGCCGCAAGGCCGTTATGAATGCGTTGCGCTCGTCATCGTGTACGCGCTCGCCCTTGCGCACGCGCCCGTAAAGCGTCAACAGGTTCGCGGTGTCAGACGTGCTGCGCAGCATGCGTTCGCGCACGAAGATCAAATTGTCATCGCGTTCGCGCGCGGCGTAATCGAAAAACAATTCGTCGCAAAGTTCATCAACAATTTGTGCTGGGAGTTGCGCTTTCCCCTCGCCTTCGTATTCAGCCAGCGCGCGACAAAGGCGTTGCGACAGATAAGGATGGCCGCCCGTCCAATGCAAAATGCGTTGCAGGTGCTTCTGATTCGTGACCTCATCGAAAGGCAATCCGTGCGCGAGCAAGCGGGCTTCGCGCGTTGAGAAATCATCGAGTTCGACGCGGCGACCAATGTTGAAAGGCGTCAGCCGCGCATCACGAATCAAATCGGCGGGAGCGGCTACGCCCAGCAAACAGAACGTGAGCCGCGCGAGTTCGGGGCGTTCGGTGCGCGCGTTATAAAGCTGCCGCAAGCCCGCAAAGAATTCATCGGTGGCAAAAGACAGGCTGCGCACGGTGTCAATTTCATCCACGAAAATTACGAGTTGTTGCGACGCGGCAGGCAAGAGGATTTCTTCGACTACGTTGAGCCAGCGTTGCAACGGACTGATGTCGGTGTTGGCTTGCCAATAAGCACGAATGGTTTGGCGTTCGCCGAGTTGGCGCGTGAGGTGTCCGAGCAAGCCGTAATACCACTGTTCAGGCGTGACGTTTTGGCCGATGGCGGTGAGGTCGAGGATGGCAGTGGTAACGCCCGCCGCCCTCAGCCGTCCCGCCGTGCGAATCATCAGACTCGACTTGCCCATCTGCCGCGAAGTCAGCACGTAACAAAATTCGCCCGTGAGCAAGCCGTCGTATAAACGTTCGTCGGCTTCACGCACTACGTAACTCGGCGCTTGCTGTTGCAACGTACCGCCCGTGATAAAAAACTCTTGAGACGGCGTAACTGGCACGATCATCAAATTCGTTTCGACGCTCATCCGAGTTGCTCCTGCAAATACTGCCGATAAAGCTCGCAGCGGATTCGCGCATCTTTGGCCGACGCGCCTTCGAGCAAGCCCGCGCTGCGCAAGCGAAAGAATCCGTTCGCCGTCAGCTTGCTCTCTTTGCCATTCAATAAAGGGCGAAGCTGTTCGCACAGGTCAGCATCGCGTTGCAGCGCCAACAACAGGCGGCGCAGATGTCCGCTGTAAGGGCCGTCGGGTTGCGCAGCGTTCGCGGCGAGTTGCGCGAACGAAAATTCCTGCACACGCAATTCGTGCAAGCCGCGCCGCACCAAATATGGATTGCCACCGAGCAACGCATAAAACGATGACAATTCATCATCTGAAATCAACGGGCTGCCGTAACGCCGATTCATTTCGGCGACTTGCTCAACCGTGAAATCGCGCAGCGGCAAATGAGTACCCACGTTGAAAGGCGACTGGTTCAAGTCGGTGATGAACAAATGCGCTTCGGTGGCGTAACTCAACGCGATCACCAGGTTGCGCCATTCACCCGACGGATCAAGCGCGCGTGCGTTGTGCCACGAGCGCAGCAGCCCAAAAAAATCATTGGCGAAGCTGCGGCCAAAGAGCCGATCCACTTCATCCATACCCCAGACTAAAGGTTGAGCGCGATCAGCCAGCACGTGTTGCAGCAGGTATTCTTCAAAGTTGAGATTGGGACTGAGCAAGTCGTCCCAAGCGTCGTGCGGCGTGACAGCGAGGCGCAAGCGACGCGCGAGCAATTCGGCCAACGTCAAAAATAGTTTTTCAGGACTGGCGAGATCGGCTTCGTTGAAAGACTGAAAATCAGTCAACACAACTTGCGCCCCGGCGGCGCGCGCTTCCTGCAAGCCGCGCGCGAGCAGCGAAGTCTTCCCTACCTGACGCGGGCCGTTGATCAACACGATGCTGTCGCGCCGTTTGAGCGCAGCGTGAAATTCATGGTCAGCATTGCGTTGCAAATAAAACGGCGAGTCGAGCGGCACGGCTCCGCCGACGGGTTCTAGTTCGTCTGATGATAAGTGTGCTGGGTTTGAATTTGCCGCAACGGCAACAGCTTGGCTCTGACTGATGTCGGCGCTGATCTCAGCAACGAAGCGATAGCCGCGCTTAGGAATGGTTTTGATGAAGCGCGTCCCGTTCGCTTCTTCGCCCAGCACCTTGCGCAAGAGCGAGATCGTGTAATTGAGATTGCTCTCTTCGACAAAGGTGTCAGGCCAAACCATATCCATCAGGCGTTCGCGGCTGAGAACCTGTCCGGCGTGTTTGACCAACACCACCAACAGGTCGAGAACTTTGGGCGGCAACTGCACCAGTTCGCCGTCGCGCACGAGCAAAGGTTCGGGCAGCGTCAATTGATAAGCGCCAAACACGAGCGTCGTGTCGGTTGATTGGGGCGGGTGTGGAGTTCCGAGCTTCATGAAGTTTCGTCAAACAGCTACCTAACAAGTAGGTGGGCGAACAAAGAAAAAACCAAGATTTTCCTAACTGAGCCCAAAGGTTTTTTATCGGCGCTTCGCTTACGTTGCGCCTGTCAGTTGAGACCGGATTCTATGTGGCAATGCTGAAAAGGCAACCCCGACGACCTAATGGTTGAGACTCGACTGCCAACAGAACTCAACGATCTATCAAGTTTCGTGAGGCGCCGCAAAAATGGTTGGATTGAATGATTGCTTTGCGCATTTTTTCAAAACAGCCCACAGGCAATTTTTGCGGCGACTCACGTCTTCATCGCAACAAGGCTCGCAACGGGGATAGCTTGTGACGTAATCACCACTTGCGTCCTCACGAACAGGCTTGATTAACATCGCTGGTTCCTGCTTGCGTCTCCCGCGCTTTCCCCCACAAACACGCTGCGACGTTCGCGTTCGCTAACATCCACACGGCCCACCAAAAAGGCCACCGCCTCTATTCAAAGATGCGGTGGCCTTTTTGGTGTTGGAGCTTTTGTCTCGGTGGTGGTGAAACGCGATCTAGTCACCGGCTGTTTGCTGTGCTGCCGAAGCAGCTTTGCCATTGCTGGCGGCAGTCCGTTGAGCGGCGAGTTGAGCGATTTCGATGTCGCTCACGATATGACCGTTGATCGAATACCAATTGGGCAAGCCTAAGCGACGGTTTTCAGCTTGCGCCTGTTGCACAGCCTCCGTAGCAATTTGCTGCATCTTTATCATTCGCTCAGACAAGCATTCAGGCATTGTCGTAATTTCAGCAGTCATCAATGAGTTGTCGTGACCATTGTCAGCCATTGCGTATACCTCTCGTTATCAATCACAGTTTCGCGTTGCGACTCAGAACCGGCGACTTGCCGAATCGCATCACCAGCATTGTAAAACAGATACCAATGATCGGCGAGTTGCCGATAGGTATGCCAAAAATTTTGATTCGCACGGGCAAATCGTCGCCGCACATCTTCTTCAGGAACCGCGTGTCCGCCCTTTGCCACACGTACAGCAATACGTTCTAAACATAATTCTGCTGAATCCAGAAAAACAAAAGCCACGGTTAGCTCATACTTTCGCTGACGTGCCTGCGCTAAAGAGTGGCGCAGGCTTTTGCCTGATAAAGTCGCCTCAACAATCAATGACTCGCCATTCTCAATAGCAGTACCAAGACGCTGGCTGAATTCGCGGGCCGCCGCGATGGCCACGGATTCAGGTTGGGCAGGATTCAGTTCACGGGCAATTTCGTCTGCGCCTAAGTATTGAAGTTTTTCAAGCTCGACGAACCTACGCGCCAACGTAGTTTTGCCGCTGCCATTGGCTCCGCCTATCAAAATGAGTTTTGGCTTCTGCATAAAGCTCCTTTGCTACAACTCAATGCCTTCTTCGCTCCGTCCCAAAGTACGCGCCACGACGCGCGCCAGTTCAACTGGTTCGACCGGTTTGGAAAGATGTACGTTAAAGCCCGCTTCCATCGCGCGCGCACGGTCTTGCGATGAAGCGAAAGCCGTGAGTGCGATGCAAGGTGTTGCGCCGCCCGCTTCGGCACTGAGCGCGCGTACGTTGCCGATCATCACGTAACCGTCTTCGACCGGCATGCCGATGTCAGACACCAGCAAATCAGGCCGCCACGACTGGAACATCTCGAAGCCCTCGGCGACTGAACCGGCCATGCGAACTTCGGCGCCATAACGCGACAACATGACGGAAAGGATTTCGCGCGTATCGCGTTCGTCGTCTACGACCAGGATGCGTGCTTCGCGCAACGAACCGGCGGGTTTGTCGAGCGCAAGCGAACCGCTGGCAAACATCGCTGCGGCGCTTTGGGCTTCGGCCTCTTCATTCATTTCGCCGAGCGGCAGCGTAATCATGAAATCTGCGCCCTGCCCTTGACCGCCGCTGTAGGCATAAATCGCGCCGCCGTGCATTTCGACCAGATGTTTGACGATGGCGAGGCCGAGGCCGAGTCCGCCCTGTTGCCGTTTGGTCGAGCTATCGGCCTGACGGAAGCGATCAAACACGTAGGGCAAAAATTCAGGCTCGATGCCCTGCCCCGTATCGCTGACGATGAGCAGAGCTTTGTTTTCGAGCTTCTCTAACCGCACTTCGATCAAGCCCTTGGGCGGCGTGAATTTGACCGCGTTGGAAAGCAAATTCCACACGATTTGTTTCATGCGTTCGGGGTCGCCTTCGAAAGGGCCGACCCACGGTTCCATCACGATTTGCATGCGCAACTGTTTGGCTTCGACCGAAGGCCGCACGGCGTCAATCGCGCTTTCGATCAATTGCATCAATTCGAGCGGACGTTTATCCAACCGCAGCTTGCCCGTCGCCAGTCGTGAAGCGTCGAGCAAATCGCCAACCAGGTGAGCTTGCGATTTGGCGTTGCGTTCGATGGTGAGCAAGGCTTTTTCGGCGGAGGCTTTTTCTACCGTACCCGAACGCAACATCTGCGCCCAGCCGAGAATCGCGGTGAGCGGCGCGCGCAATTCGTGCGAGACCATCGCTAAGAAATCATCTTTCAAACGGCTGGCGTCTTCGGCGTCGCGGCGGGCTTGCTGTTCGCGTTCGAGCAAGGCGATGCGTTCGTCTTCGCCGCGTTTGCGTTCGATGCCCAGCACCAGCGTGGTCGCCACCGATGACAGCGCGTGCAGCGTTTCCTGTTCGAGCGATGGGCGCGAGAACATTCCCAACACGCCGATCAAACGATCATCAGAGGCGAGCAACGGATAGCCCGCAAACGAATTCAACTTTTCGCTCTGCGCCCACGCGCGGTCAAAGATGCGCTCGTCATTGGCTACGTCGTTCGACAAATGGGGGCGGCGGTTTTGCGCGATGGCTCCGATTTCGTACTGCCCCATCTCAACCGTTTGTTGCGTCGTCAACGAACCCGCCAACGCACCGGCTTTGGCTTGCAAGCTCAACGAATCGCCTTCGCGATTGACGAGCCAGAGCCTTACGACCGAAGCGTCAAGATGTTCGACAATCGAATCGGCGCAGCGTTGCAAAATCTGTTTGAGCGTAGCTTCTGCGTCATTCAACGCGCTGCTTACTTCAAAACGTAACGCCGTGTGATGGTTGTTGCGCGCGGCTTCGCGCTGTTGCGCACGCATGCGTTCCTGTTCTGAACGCTTGCGTTCAACGCCGACGGCAATCGCATCGGCAACGGATGACAACGTATTGAGCGCGTCGGCTTCAAGCGGTTGTTTGGCATAAACGCCTACGACGCCAAGCGTGCGTCCGCCTGAAAGCAGCGGCGCTCCGACAAAGGCAGGCAGCACTTCGCTGCCTTCACCAAAAGGCGATTCGGCGATTTCGTTAGAGAGAAAGGCTTCGCGCGATTCAGCGATTTTGCCGATGAACGAATCACTCAATGAAAGGTTTTGTTGAATGCCTTCGAGCGCGTCTGACACGCCCGCGCTGGCTTGCAACTTGAGCGAGTCGCCTGCGTCTTTGCCGGATTCGGGCAGCAACCAAACGCGCACTAACGCCGCATCGAGCGGTTCGACCAGCGCGCCGCAGGAACGATGCAACATTTGCACGAGCGTATCGCCGGGTTCGCTCAAGGCGTGGCTGAGTTGCAAACGCACGGCGGACTGACGCGCGACGCTCGCGGCTTGTTGGGCGTTGGCTTGCGCAAGCGCCGCATCAGCGTTGATGCGTTCGGTCACGTCTTGCATGAAGCCGACGAAATGCGTGAGTTGCTCGGCTTCATCCAACACGGGGGAGACCGTCAGTTCGTTATAAAACAGCGCGCCGTCTTTGCGGTAATTGCGCAACAAGACCGACGCCGCGCGCCTGGCTGCCAGGGCTTCGCGCAATTCGGCCAACGCGGGTTGCTCGCCATCTTCGCCTTGCAAAAACAAACAGTCGCGGCCCAAGGCTTCTTCAGACGAATAACCCGTCACGCGCTCAAACGCCGGATTCACATAAGTCAGCGGCAATTCAGCTTGCAGCGCATTGACGATAAAGATTGGCGCGACCGAAGCTTCGAGCGCGCGTTGATTGAGGCGCAGCGCAGCTTCGACCTGCTTGCGTTCGGTCACGTCGTGCAGGATGCCGGTGTAAAGCCGCGCGCCGTCGCGGTCGAATTCGCTGAACGAAATTTCGAGTTGAATCTCGTGGCCGTCCTGATGAAGCCCGACAGCTTCGCGCGCGTCGAGTTGCAAAACCTGCGTATCGCCATCACTTGGTTCGCCCGGCTGCACAATCTGCGGCAACAGCGTCGTGAGATTTTTTCCGATGAGCGCCGTGGGTTCATAACCGAATACGCGCTGCGTCGCGGGGTTCGTGAATTGAATTTGTCCGGCGGCGTTGACCGTCACGATGACTTCGGCGGCGGTGTCGGCGATGTTGCGATAAAGCGTTTCGGTTTCGGTGAGTTGCTGTTCGATGCGATGGCGTTCGGTGATGTCGCGGATGAACCAGGTGAAAAGTTGCACGCCGTCTTGCTCAAACTGGCTCGTAATAATTTCGAGCCGCACGTTTGATTTGTCGGCGCGCTGTTCGACGACTTCGACGCGCAAGCCTTTGGCGTCAGGCGTTTGCGCGCGCACCATCGTGTAAGCCAACGTCGCTTTCGGCATCAGCCATTCCGCCGTGCGACCGATGACCGTTTCGGGCGCGTGACCAAACACGGGCAAGGTCGCCGGGTTGGCAAAGAGAATGTTCCAGCGGTCGTCCAGCGTCAGTATTACGTCTTGTGCCGTTTCAGCCAGTTGGCGGTAACGGTTTTCGCTGACGTGCAATTCCTGTTCGATCTGTTTGCGTTCGCTGATGTCGCGGATGACGCTCATCAACAACAGCCCGTCTTCAGTCATGATCGGACGTTGCGTGATCTCAACCGGAAACTCACGACCGTGCGCGTCTACGACTGAGAATTCGACTTGTTGCGACAACTCATCGGCGTTGCGCGCGGTGAGCACTGAGGCTTCGGTTTTCGAGGGATCAAGCGAGGCCAGCGGAATTTCACCGACCTGCGATTGCGGCGACGCGACGATTTCGCCGACGATTTCAGAAGATGTCAGATCGGGCAGGATTTGCGTAGGGGCTTCCTGCGCCTGCATTGAAGCGGCCATTTGCTGCGTAACGCTCAAACTCTCGCCGCCGCCTGGTCCGCCGCGATAACGTTCGGGCACGAGCATCTCTACGCTTTGGCCCAACAGCAACTCGCGTTGATGGCCGAACAGGCGCTCGGTTTGTGAATTCACCAGCACGACGCGGCCTTCCTGATTCGCCAGCACAATAGCGTCGGGCGCGAATTCCAACAGTTCCTGAAAGCGCGTACGCGCCGCGACCAGATTCGTCACCAGCGCACGTTCCTGTCGCATGTCGCGGGCCACGGCGAGTACGCCGGTGATCTTGTCCTGCTTGTCGTGCATCAGCGTGAGCGCAAAACTCACAGGCACGATTTCGCCGTGGGCGATTTCGATGTCTACGTCAACGCGCGCGCACTTGTCGCCTTGCGCGACTTCCATCAGCTTCCACGGCGTCGCGGGGATGTCTTCAGTCCCGCACACCGAAGTCAGCGGACGTCCGAGAATGGCTTCTTCGTTGCAACCCAGCAGATTCGCCGCCGCCGGATTGGCGCGAATTACGCGGCCTGCGCGGTCGGTCAGAAACAGCGCCTCTGACATCGAAGTCACGATCTGTTGCACAAGGTCGCGCGTTTCGGCAATTTCAGAAGCGCGACGCTCTAACTCGAATTGCGCGTTGGTAAGTTCGGCATACGCGCTTTGCAGGTTGGCGAACATATCGGGCCACGCGGCCTCTTGCGCGCGGCGCGCGTCATCGTCCTGAGTCAAATCACTTGTTTTGGATTTCCAGTTGGGTAAACGCATCGAGACATCGCCTCAGAATTGAACCCCGCGCGCGGCTCACTTGGCGCTTAGGCCGTCGCGGTTCAAGGGGGTTGCTTTGGATTTATGGGTGCCCGTCTGGGATATACCAATGGAACGGTTACGGGCGTTGCTTGTTCGGCTTATCTTGCGAACGCAGGCAGTATCGGCGAAGTCGGCTAAATGTGGCAACCGTTAAAGTTGCTCAGGAAAATCAATTTGCTGGGGGATGCGGCAGATACGCCGCTGCGTCTAGAGGGAAAGGAAAAAACATTTTATTACTCAGGGGCGAAAGCATCTACGCCTTCGCCCCTCGCTTGAAATATTTCACTTCATTCTGCAATCAGCATCTTTGCAATCGTCTGTTTTTGCATATTCGACGTACCCTCATAAATCTGGCCGATCTTGCAATCACGGTAAAATTTCTCAACCGGATAGTCTTTCACGTATCCATACCCGCCGAATAAATTCACCGCCAGCGAAGCAATTTCTTCCGCGACTTCCGACGAAAACAACTTCGCCATCGCGGCTTGTTTGATGAAAGGCAGCTTGGCATCTTTTAGGCGCGCCGCGTTGTAAACCATGAGCCGCGCGGCTTCGAGTTTGACGGCCATTTCGGCGAGTTGGAACTGCACGCCTTGAAAGTCCGCGATGCGCTGGCCGAATTGCTTGCGCTCTTTGGTATAGGCCAGCGCCGCTTCATAAGCGCCTTGCGCCAGTCCGACCATTTGCGCGCCGATGCCGATGCGGCCTTCGTTCAAAGTTTCGATGGCGATTTTGTAACCCTTCCCGATTTCGCCGACCACGTTTTCTTTCGGCACGACGCAATTATCAAACAGCAACTCACACGTAGACGACGCGCGAATCCCCAGCTTGTCTTCTTTCTTGCCGACGGTGAAGCCGGCGAAGCCGCGTTCGACCACAAACGCCGTGATGCCTTTGTATCCTTTGCTCGCATCAATCGTGGCGAACACGATGAAGATGTCGGCTTCGTTGCCGTTGGTGATCCACAGCTTGCGTCCGTTGAGCAACCAGTGATCGCCCTTATCATCACTGACAAGTTGGGCACGAGTTTGCAGCGCGAAAGCGTCAGAGCCGGAACCGGCTTCGCTCAGGCAATAAGCGCCTACTGTGTCAGCGCAGAGGCGCGGCAGATATTTTTTGCGCACCGCATCGCTGGCATAATTCATAAACGCATTGATGACCAGCGTATTGTTCACATCTACGCAAACGCTGAGACTGGGGTCTACGCGCGCGAGTTCTTCGATGGCCAGGCAGGCCATAAAAAACGTACCGCCCGATCCGCCAAACTCTTCGCCCGGCTCAATGCCCATCACGCCAAGCTCAAAACACTTTTTCAGAATTTCGGGCTTGAGCTTTTGCTGCTCATCCATCTCACGGACGTAAGGCTTCACTTCAGCCTCAGCGAATTCACGAACGCTTTTGGCGAACATCTGCTCTTCGTCATTCAAGACGGTCAGCGGTTGCGCAATATATTTCTCAGCTTGCATTAGTGCTGGTGCCACAGTGGTGTTTGCTCCTTCGATAATTGGTTATAGCGGTATAAGTGAAGACTGAATGGTCGTTCATTTGCATCCTAACAATTGAACCCAATCTTTGCCAGTTCAGAGCTAAGGGCTATACTCCGGTCGTCATCAAACACAAAAAAGAGGCAGCTATGATTACTTCGGTTGAATTCAAAAACTTCAGATCGTTGCGGAATGCGGTTTTGCCGCTAGAGCGATGCACACTCATTGTGGGACCGAATGGGAGTGGGAAGTCTACGGCGTTGAAAGGGCTGACCTTGCTCAAAAATCATAGCGTGCTTAATTACGATGAGGTGGTTAGTGTCAATGCCATTGGAGAAACCGTTTCGATAGCTGCAAAAATTGACCCTAACCACGCTGGCCTGGTCAGGCAACCAGGCTTTTGGCGAACAGCTTGGGATTTTCCGGGTGGCCATCGCACACAAACTTTTCGTAAAGCTGAATGGATTGCCCCAGGTGTCCAATACGATAAGAAAGTCATAGAAGAATTGATAGAAGGAGTGCGCCTATTTTCGCTTAACCCTAAAGCCATTGCGGCAAGTGGGATGCTGACGAATCGTCCATCGCTCAGTGAAGAAGGCGGTGGATTGGTAGTGATACTCGACCAATTAAGAGACAAACACCCAGAGCGTTTTGCAGCACTCAATGCGGCTCTTCTCGAATGGTTCAAAGAATTTGATCAAATCCTTTTCGATACACTTGAAAACGGAAGCCGCACGTTCTTGTTACGTTTAGCAAAAGAAAAAACCGCAATACCTGCCACGGCACTTTCCGATGGGACGCTGTTTGCTTTAACTTTGATGACGCTTGCTTACCTCGCCGATCCGCCAAAAGTAATCTGTCTCGAAGAACCTGATCGCGGCATACACCCGCGCTTGCTGAGAGACGTGCAAGATGCGCTCTACCGCTTGAGCTATCCAGAAAACTATGGCGAAGACCGCGAGCCTGTGCAGGTCATTGCGACAACGCATTCGCCCTACTTGCTCGACCTTTTCAGCGATAATCCCGAGCAAGTAGTAATTGCCAACAAGACGAATAGCGGGGCGAAATTCATTCAGTTGTCGGCGCAACCCAATATCGAAGAAATCCTACAGGATTCTCAGTTGGGAGAGGTTTGGTACACCGGCATCTTAGGAGGCATCCCGGCTTACGCATGAAAGTCGCCGTCTTCAGCGAAGCCGACCGAGACGAATTGGCAGTGCGAATCCTGATCGAAGGCGTGCTAGGTCAAAGTACCTCATCCGTGGAATTTCCGATCAAAGCTCGCGGTTGGGATGCGTTGGAACGTAACCTGCCAACCGTCATCAGGTACTTGCACTTTCAGGAACTCGAAGTTGAAGCATTGGTCGTCGTGGCGGATTCAGACAATACGCCCTTGCATAAACGCGAACACGAGCAAATCCATCAAGCTGATCCGCGTTGCAGGTTCTGCATTCTGCAACGGATCGTGAAACAAACGGCCGCTTCTCTGGCAGCCCTTCCGAATCGCTTGCCGCTTAACATCGCGGCAGGCGTAGCGATTCCCACAATGGAAGCGTGGCTGCTATGTGGCAATGACCCGCGTGGCGCTGAAGCCGCTTGGCATCAGAGCGATGCTGCGAAACAAGGCGCAACCTATCGCAAGATTTTGAAAACGGCGCTTTACGGTTCCGAAAATTTGCCGTATCAAAAGCGGGATCAAATCGCACGCGAAGCCGCCACCAGACTGGCGCAAGACATCAACGTACTCGAAACGCATTTCCCTATTGGCTTCGGATTGCTCGCCAACGCTATCAGAAATTGGTGAGCGAAATTCATTGGAGATTAACCATGACCAATCGTAGAGACTTTCTAAAAACTTCTGCGATGACTGCCGCTGCCGGATTCGTTCCGGCAGCGGCCTCATTCGCTGCACCGCAAACCGGTACGCTCAAAAAATCGGCACTTATCAACATGCTGCCGAAAGAGATGAGCTATCTCGACCGCTTCAAAATGGTGATTGACACCGGCTTTGAAGGCATCGAGATGCAAACCATTCTCGACCCCAAAGAAGCCGACGCGATCAAAGAGGCGGCTGACAAGACCAAGCTCAAGATTCATTCGGTGATGAATATGGGACATTGGGACTGGCCTTTCTCTAGCCCTAACCCTGAAGACATCAAGCGCGGCCACGAACGCATGGAGGCTTCGTTGCGCAACGCCAAGCTGTGGGGAGCCGATTGCGTCTTGCTCGTACCCGCCGTCGTAAACGCCAAAGTCACGATCCCTGAAGCGTGGAAGCGTTCGCAGCCGGAGATTCGCAAGTTGATTCCGCTCGCGAAAGAACTCGGCGTCGTCATCGGCATCGAACCGGTCTGGAACAAGTTTTTGCTCACGCCTTACGACACGGCGAAATATGTGGATGAGTTCAAGAGCCAGTGGGTCAAAGCCTACTTCGACGTAGGCAACGTGGTGATGTATGGCTTCCCGCAAGAGTGGATTCGCGCGCTGAACAAACGCATCGTGCGCTTTCACATCAAGGACTTTAAGTTCGATACGCGGCAGTGGGTTCCGTTGCGCGAAGGCAGCATTGACTGGAAAGAGATTCGCACGGCCATCGGCGAGATCGGCTACAGCGGATGGATTACCACCGAAGTCGGCAAGAGCAGTCCGGCGGAAAAAGAAATGACGCACGAGGCTTGGCTGCGCGAAACCAGCAAGCGCGTAGACCAAATCATCGCAGGCGCGTAAAGCGAATGGGAGGTATGAGAGCGATGGGAGTTATGAGAATGCGACTCGTTGATTCTCATAACTCCCATTGCTCCCATCACTCCCATCATTCGTACCTCAGCGCCTTGATTGGATCCACCTTAGCCGCACGCAAGGCCGGATAAATCGCGGCGATCAAGCTAATCAGCACGGCGAATAAAATTGCGCCGCCCGCCAAATACCACGGAATTGAAAAGAATTCGACGATGCGAAAACTCTGCCCGGCTGTTTGCGTGAGGTAACGATTCGCCAGTGCGTTGGCGATGCGGTCAATGCCCCAGCCAGCCATTACGCCGAGTGCGCCGCCTAAGAAACCGATCAAGCTGGCTTCGATAAAAAAGATGCGCATGATTTCGCCGTCGCTGCCGCCGATGGCTTTCATGATGCCGATCTCGCGCGTGCGTTCGCGGATCGCCATAATCATCGTATTCGAGATGCCGAACGAAGCCACCAGCAACGCAATGCCGCCAATCAACGCCAAACTCGAATTGATGATGAGGAAAATGCGTTCGATTTCTTCAAGTTGGCTCGTCACCGAAAAAGCGCGAAAGCCCAGGTTGTTGATGAGTTCGCTGACGGGTTTGATTTTGCTGGGATCGGCGACGCGCACCTCTACGGCGCGATAACCGGCTTGCCCGGCGAGCGTATCGCCCATGCGCTCCATCGGTGTGAGATTGGCTGCGCGCAAACGAACGGCGTGCGCGAGCGGTACGTAAAAACTGGCGTTCCCGAAGGGCGAAAAATTCACGCCGCTTTCGGTTTTGATGACGCCGACGATGCGAAAGGCGAGCTTGTCAAAACGGCTTTCGTCTTCACTGTCTGCTTCATCACGATTGCCTTGCGGCAGCAACAGGGGAATGCCGAACACGCTGCCCGCGCCGTCAGTTCCAAGCGGTTGCGAAAGCACTACGACCTCTTTGCCGACGGCGGCTTGTGCGGCTTGAGCGCGTTCGGCATAGGTCTTGTCGGGTACGGCTTGAAACGGCCCGCCACCGCCGCCGCCATTCGGGCCGCCGCCGCGACGATTGCGACGACGCTTCAAGGTTTCGGGCGAGAAAGCATTCAGGAAAGTTTCGTTGACGACGGCTTCATAGGCATTGGCTTCGCTGAATCCGCTGCCGGCCAACAGATTGCGAAAGCGCGGCTCGGTGCCAGCTTGCCCGCCGCCCGCCGTCATAAACCGCGTACGTCCCTCAAAGCGCGCGTAACTGCTAAACGTCACCATCGGCACAGCCGAAGTTACGCCATTCAATTGCCGCAACTGCGCGACGGCTTCGTCATCCAGCACGGCTCGCGGACGGCGTGAGAACTCATTGCCGCCCGTTTGATTGGGCGTAGCCGTCGCATTAGGCGAAGGCTCTGGTTCTTCATCCGCCTTCTCATCCATCGCCGTGCGCCCTTCTGACAGCGCCAGCAAATCGTCGGCATCAGCGCCCAACACCGTCACCACCGTGAACGCATCAAGCTTGCCGAAGGCTTGCTGGATGATGTTGCGTTGCAAGCCGATACCGAAACTCACCATCGTGATGATGGCGGCGACGCCTACGACGACGCCGATGACGGTCAGCGCCGTACGCAATTTCGACTGGCGCAGGTTGCGCAATGCTAATGCAAGGATGTCTGAGAAATTCATACGCGAGCTATATGCAGGACAGCGAGCTGAGTCAATACAAAAGCCTAACAACCCATTAACTGGAGCGCGCGCAAACCCATTGGAGTTACCAGTGCAACCAATTGCGCGCGCTTCGATTGAATGGATGTTCGACGCCGTTACGATTTAACCTGACGCTTTTTGGCAGAGGGCTGTTTATGTGCCTCAGCGTAAAGCCGAAGAACAGCGTTGATTTTGCTCTGGTACCCTTTCCCTTGCTGCTTGAACCAAAGCAAAACATCAGGATCAACTCTGATCGTGATAGTAGTCTTTGTTTCTGGCATCCGTAGCTTGGCGTTGGCAAAAAAGGATTTATCCAGTGGCGCAATGTCTGAGGTATCAATTTCTTCATCCGTCAGCGAGTCAATCAAGTCCAAGTTCGTCTTTGAGCGTTTTTTCATAGTGCTTCCGTTCGTATTTCAAAGCCTTTCTGACTGAAATGATGCGGG
>JAYSVR010000210.1:0-2160 GCA_043718445.1 Acidobacteriota bacterium
CATTCAGGAAGTCAGTCTGGATACGCCGTTTGGCAAGCCGTCTGACAATTACATCGTCGGCACGCTCGAAGGCCAGCGCGTAGCCTTTCTCGCGCGCCATTCACGCGGACACAAGCTCACGCCCAGCGAGTTGCCGTTTCGCGCGAATATCTACGGCATGAAAATGCTGGGTGTCGAATGGATCATTTCGGCTTCGGCGGTCGGTTCGTTGCAGGAACAATACGCGCCGACTGACATTGTCGTACCCGATCAATTCTTTGATCGCACGCGCGGACGAGTGTCTACGTTTTTTGGCGAAGGCTTAGTTGGACACATCACCTTCTCGCATCCGGTGTGTTCTGACCTGAGCGAAATCATCGCGTCTTCGTGTGAAGACATCGGCGTGAAAGTCCATCGCGGCGGAACGTATCTTTGTATGGAAGGCCCGGCATTTTCTACGTTGGCTGAATCGCGGCTCTATCGCAGTTGGGGCATGGACATCATCGGCATGACCAATTTGCAGGAAGCCAAGCTCGCGCGCGAAGCCGAGATTTGTTACGCGACGATGGCGCTCGTGACTGATTACGATTGCTGGCATCCCGATCACGATTCGGTGACGATTGATCTGGTGATCGAATACCTCAACAAGAACGTCGTCAACGCGCAGAAAATCATTCGTTCGTCGGTCAAAAAATTGGCGGGCTTCGAGCAGGATTGCCAATATCGCAACGCCACCAAAAATGCGATTCTCACGCACCGCGACGCGGTTACGCCCGAAGCAATACAACGGCTGCACGCGATCATCGGCAAGTATTTCAATGAATAAACGTTCAAGGGCGACAGAAAGGACGCGAGTATGGGACTGACCTATGTTACCGGTACGGTAAAGAGCAAACGCAAACGCAGCGAGGCGTTAGAGTTTTTAGTAGACAGCGGCGCGGTCTATACGTTGTTGCCTGAAGACACCTGGCGCAAATTGGGATTACGCCGCAAACGCACCATGGGCTTTGTATTAGCTGATGGCACAAAAATTGAGCGCGACATTTCTGAATGCGTCATCGAATTGCCGCAAGGCGAAGCTACGACGCCGGTCATACTCGGCGAAAAAGGCGATGAAGCATTGCTCGGCGCGGTCACGCTGGAAATACTCGGCCTGGTACTCAATCCTTTCAATCGCACGTTGCTACCGATGCGCCTCTTGATGGCGTAAATCCTTCGCAGAAAAATGAGTAAAGTTATGATGAAGTTATTCAGCGCAGTTGTTTTGTTATTCGCTTTGCTTTGCCCGGTGAGCGGCTTTGCCCAAGGCGCAGGACGCGGCCCGCTTGCCGAAACGCGCGACCCTGAAACCGAACGCAGCTCGCAAAAGAGCCTCGACGCGGCGAAGTTTTATTTTTACCAGCGCAAACCCGCCAAAGCCGATAAAGAGGCCGCCGCGCGCGCCAGAAAATCAGTACTCGACCGGCTCAACGAAATCATTGATACCAACGCGAGCTTTGCGCGCATGGATCAGGTCTACTTCCTGATGGCCGAAGTTTACGCACGCGACAACCAGACCGAAGAGGCGAACAAATTTTATAGCCTCGTCGTCAAAGAATTCCCCGACAGTCAGCATTTCGCCGAAGCCCGTCGCAAGCTCGGCGTTACGACTGAAAGCAAACCTAAAGAAGAAATCAAACCTGAGAAAAAAGGATAATTCATAACAATGTCATCACTCGTCGTCGTTGGCTCCGTCGCCATTGACTCTATCAAAACGCCCTTCGGTGAACGCGAACGCAGCCTGGGCGGTTCCGCTACACACTTTTCCGCGTCCGCATCGTTTTACACCGACGTCGCTGTCGTCGCCGTCATTGGCGAAGATTTCACCGCCGAAGACGAAGCCGTCTTTCACGAACGCAAAGTCAACATCGCCAATCTCAAGCGCGTCGCAGGCGGCAAGACCTTTCGCTGGGTAGGCGAATACGGTTTTGATTTGAATACGGCTGTGACCAAAGACACGCAATTGAATGTCTTCGCCGATTTCAAACCCGAACTTTCTGAAGACGCGCGCAATGCGCCGTTTTTGTTTTTGGGCAACATTCAACCTACGTTGCAACGCGAAGTGCGCGAGCAATCGAACGCCAAGTTCGTGGCGATGGATACGATGAATTTGTGGATTGACATCGCGCGCGAAGAACTCAT
>JAYSVR010000022.1:0-8616 GCA_043718445.1 Acidobacteriota bacterium
ATCGCGACGAAGAAGTGCGACCGGTTTACGCCAAGCTGCTGGCTGAACGACTGTCGTTGCAAGCTGACGTGTCAGCCGCGCGCGTCGCGCAGGAACGCCTGTTGCCGCAAACGCTGCCCGCTTCGTCGCGCTATGCCGTCGCGGCGGCTTGCGTACCCGCGCACGAAGTCGGTGGCGATTTCTATGATTTCTTCGAGCCTGACAGCGAACGCCTCGGCGTGCTGGTGGCCGAAGGCGGCGGACGCGGTTTGGGTTCGGCGCTGACCATCGCGTTTGCGAAAGGCTACCTGATGCCGAAACTCACGAGCCGCGCGCAATCCAGCGGACGCGATAATTCGCCCGCCGAATCGTTGCGCGGATTGCAAACGCAAATGAACCAGATGCTCGACCGTGACGAGGCATCTGAACAAAACATCGGCTTGGCTTACGCCGAACTCGACACGACCGACGGCACGTTGCGTTACGCCCGCACCGGCACTTATCCGCAAGCGTTGGTCATCCGCAAACGCACCCAGCAAGCCGAAACGATCAGCGAACACGAACTGCGTTTCGCCGCGCCGAATGCCGATGACGCGCCGATTGTTTTGCAAGAAGGCCGCGCGACGCTCGAACCGGGCGACAGCGTCATCCTGTTCACCGGCGGCTTGGCCGATGCGTGGGAAGAAAAAAAACAAACACCCGCCGAAGCCGCGCCGCGCCTGTTGCATCATCACGGACACGCTCACAGCACCGACCGCTTGCAGCACGCGCTGCACGAGGAAATCGGCGCTTGCGCGCAACTCATACGCAAACAGGGCTGGGGCGACGACCTGACGGCAGTCATTATTCGAATGGAATGAATCGGTTGTCGGTTGTCGGTTGTCGGTTGTCGGTTGTCAGTTGTTGTTCGCTATCAGTAAGCGACTGGCAGCAACTGGCAATCAGCAACCGGCAACCGGCAACCGGCAACCGGCAACCGGCAACCGACAACTATGGATTCACGTTACCGATGGGATGGTTTATGGCAATACGCCTTGCTGGGCGTAGCGGGCTTCGTGTTGTTCGGCGGGCTGTTTCAGCGTTACTCGCCTGCGCCGCATTTGAACATCACGCTCGACCGTGCCGCCGCGATTGCGCGTGCGCGCACGATTGCGCAAGACTTGGGCTGGCCCGTGAACGATTGGGAGGTGCGCGCGTGGACGACCGACGCGCCGGATGAAGTGATGTATTACGGCACGCGCAACCCTGAGCCAACCGTCAAGCAATGGCTGCCGCCCGTGCGTTTTAACGTACACTTTCGCTCGCTCACTTCGCCGCAAACCGTTCGGGTGCGGTTGGCGGGCAGTGGGCAACTCATCCGCTTTGACAGCCCACAATCTTTCGCTGATGACAACGAACGGCGCGGCGCACCCGGACCGCCACCGCCGCCACCGCCACGGCCTCGCGGCGGCCCAACGCCTGAGCCGACGCCCAAAGCCGAACAGGCTTCGCCCGCGAATGCGCAACTCGCCGAACAAACCGTGCAGCGTTATTTTCAAGCCGATTTTCAAACAGCGGGGTTCAGCGGTGCGCCGACGGTGACCAGCACGCGGCAGGGCTTCGATTTCACGTGGAAGAAAAATTTTCCGAACGACCCGCGCCTCACGCTCGAAGCCGAAGTCGAAGTCGCGCAAGACCGCGTACAACGCGTTGATCTCACGCCGCAATTCGCCTCGGCCTTTCAAACCGAAGCCAGTCAGGCTGATGAACCCGATTTCATCAAAGCCTTAACCATCGGGGCTGTGGTCTGGTTTCTGCTGGTGTTGGTCGCCATGGTGTTCGTGCTTTTCGACGCCCTGAGCCGCAACGAAGTGCGACAACGTCCGGCCTTGCGCTTGCTGTTTGGCGCGCTGTTCGTGTTTCTCGCGGTCAACACCTTGAGCGGTTATCAGGAAGTCATCAACATCGGGGCGAATACGCCGAACCGCTGGCTGACGATTGCGTTACGGATGTTGATATTCACATTGCTGATGGCGTTCTTCGCCTTGCTCGTCTATGTGATCTGGATCGCAGGCCACGCGCTCGTCGCCCGTCGCGCCGGACGCCGCACCGTCGCGTTTGAATTATTGCTGGCAGGCCGTTTCACGCACAGCTATGTCGCGCGGCAATTTTTGATCGGACTCTGTTGCGCCAGTCTTTATGCGCTGTTGCCTTATTTGCTCAAGGCAACGTTCTTTCGCTCTGCGACGCTGGCCTTGCCGGATGATTTCGCCATTTTCGGCGCGCGTCTGCCTGCGTTGATGACGTTCAGCGAAATCACAGTGCTAGGCGTATTCCTGCTCTTCGCGTTTGGCGTACCGCTCATTGAAAGTTACGTCCCGCGTTGGTCGCTGGCGGCGTTGCTGATTCTCACGCTCGGCGGTTGGGCGATGTTCGATGGCGACCATTTCCCTTACAGCGGCGGCGCGCAACTCGTGACGGGCCTGCTAACCATGAGTTTGCTTTACTGGCTTTATCGTCAGCACGACTTGCTCACAGTGCTGGTTACGGTCAGTGCGGGTTACGCCGTCTTGCACGGCACTGCACTGTTCGCGCAACCCGTCGCGTCCATTCGTCTCAACGGCCTGATTGTATTTATCGCGCTGGCCGCTGCCGCACTCATCTCGTTGCTATTCGTCAAGCGCGGCGCGGCGTTGGATGAAAAACTTTTCGAGCCGCTGCACGTCGGCACCACTTCAATCGAACGCGAACGCCTAAAGGCTGAACTCGAAGTCGCCACGCGCGCGCAACAACAGATGCTGCCCGCCGCGCCGCCGCACATCCCCGGCCTCGAAATCGCCGCGAGTTGCAACCCGTCCAAAGACGTAGGCGGCGATCTTTTCGACTTTCTCAAACTGCCCGACGGACGCTTTGGCATCGTCGTCGCAGACGTGTCAGGCAAAGGCGTACCCGCCGCACTTTATATGACTTTGACCAAAGGCGTATTGGCTTCGGTCACTGAATACGAGAGCGACCCCGGCGCGATTTTGCGCGAAACCAATCGCCACCTTTATGAAGCCTGTCGCAGGAAAGTTTTCGTCACGCTCTTTCTCGGCGTTTACGATCCGGCAACGCGCGTCATGACCTACGCCCGCGCCGGACACAATCCGACCGTTTATCGCAGCCCCGCGCGCAACCACACCGAATTGCTCAAGCCGCGCGGCATGGGTTTGGGGCTGGCGGGCGAAAAAACTTTCAACCCGCCGCTGACGGTGGCTTCGTTGCAATTGCACACCGATGACTTGTTGATCTTTTATTCCGACGGAATCACCGAAGCGATGAATAACCAACAGGAAGAATACGGCGAGGAACGGCTGATAGAAGTCGCCGTGCAACACGATGGCTCGAACGCCGCGACTGCGCATGACGCCGTGCTGGCTGACGTGAAAAACTTTCTCGGCAAGGTGGCTCCGCAAGACGATCAAACACTGGTTGTCTTGCGCGTATGTGAAACCTAAATCAAACCAAAAGGAGGTAGCCACGGAGAACACGGGAAACACGGGGAAAGACTTGGGAGTGAAACTAAATCGCCAACGCCAAGCTCATCCCATTTCAATGACTTCTCCCCAAAATCCCCGTGTTCCCCGTGGCTGATTCTCTTTATTTAGAATCCGTCACAGCGACCACGGGTTGCGAAAGCCGTTGAGCCGGAACTACCTCTTTGGGTTGGCTGGCGCTCGACCACAGCAATTTCATCACCGCCGCGCCCAATCGGTCGTAATACTCCACCTGCAAATCGTATCGTTCATCTGCGCGCATCGTGATCGTCGCGCAGTCTTCGGTGACGAAATGATTCGTCCAGTTATTGATGAGCAGTTGGCCGTTGACCCACAGCCTGACGCCTTCGTCAGACAGCGTATAAAACGTATAGGTCTCGTCATAAAGCGGCTGAATCTGTCCGCGCCAACGCACCGAAAAGCCGTCACGCTTGAGCCGCAAGTCAGGCGTAGCAGTTCCCCACTCGAAATCAATTTCACTGTCGAGCCGCGTGAAACGGCGCAACGCCAAATCGTCCGTGTCGAAATAATCAGCCCGCAATCCCAATGACACGGAAGACGCTGTTGGCGTTGGCGTTGGCGTCGGTGTGGGAGTTGGTGTCGGAGTTGGTGTCGGTGTTGCCGTCGGCGTCTCATACATCGCGGTGAACGTTTGCGATGTGAGCCCGGTGTTAAACGTATGGCTACGCGCGCTGCCATTCGTCCAGTTCAAAAAGTTCAATCCATTTGCTCGCGCGGGCGCGCTGGCTTCGCGTTGCGAGTTGGCAATCGTCGTGACGGTAAAAGGCGTGAGGCGCTCGACGCCTGCGTAATTGATCGCCACGCCCGACGGCACGCTGTTGAATTGCAACGTCACGGTGCGCGGTTTGATTTCGCGGCATCCAGTCATCGACGAAGCGCCCTGACTATCAATCACATTCGCGCACAACTCGAACGAAGTGTTATCGCCGTGGTCGGGCACGGCGAACGTACCCGCCGCACCGGTGAAATTCAGGAAGTCGAAATGCGTGTGTTCGCCGTGATGCAACAAGGCCTTCCACTGAATGCGCGCTGAAAGATCGCCTTCTTCGGCATCGCTGGCCGTCGCGCTAAAACGAATCATCTCGCCCGTGGCATAAAGCGTCGCCGCCACTGGGGCTTGCAACGTAAGCACTGGACGCGAATTGCCGACGACGATTTCAACGGCGTCGCTGTGCGTCAAGCCTTCAGCATCTGTCACCGTCAGGCGCACTAAATAATTGCCCGACTGTTCAAACACCTTGCGCTGATTCGCTTCGGTTGACGTTGTGCCGTCGCCGAACGTCCAGGCAAAGTTGAGCGGCTGGCCTTCGGGGTCGAAGCTGCCCGCGCTAGAAAAATTCACGGTGAGCGGCGGCGCACCTTGTAACACGTCTGCCGAGGCTTTTGCCACCGGCGGCTGATTCGCGCTGCCGGTGTAACGCACCCGATAAACGCCATGCACTTCGCCGAGGCCGATGTAATAAAGCTGTTCGTCCGGCCCCATTAGCAATTGCACCGGCCCGCTGATCGGAAAGTCATCACTCGAAAAACTATTCACCGTGGGGCGACCTTGCGTGTCGAAAGTCAGATACTTAATCCAGTTGTTGTTGTAATCACCAAAGAACAGCGCGCCGCGATAGCCCACCGGCCAAGCCTGGCCCGTATAAAAAACGCCCATCGTCAACGAAGCGCCATTCACGTCGCGTCCGTAACCATAAAGCGGCGGCGCGACAGCGGCATCAGTTCCTTCGGTGGCATAAAGCTGCTGACAGCGCGCGCTCGTTTGCGGATTGTCGGCGTAAAGTTCCTGCCGTTCACTAACGCCGTCACCGCCTTCGTAACAAGGCCAACCGAAATTTTTGCCACGCCCGGTGTTGATTTCTTCCCACGTACCCCAGCCTACGTCACCGATGAAAGGTGCGCCGCTGACCGGATGAAAGGTGAAGCGAAACGGGCTGCGCAAACCGTAATTGAAAACCTTCGACGCATTGCTGTTTGGGTCGCCGTCATAAAACGGATTGTCCGCGAGACCCGCGCCGGTGAGCGGATCAATCCGCAGCAACTTGCCCGCGAGACTGTTGAGGCTTTGCACGCGCAAGGTGCGCGGGTCTACGTTCTTCCACGAACCGCCGTCGCCGTTGCCTACATACAGCTTGCCGTCAGGCCCAAACGCCACTGTGCCAATCGTATGCGCCGGGAAATCATCGGGCAAACAATCTGCCACGTAACCGGTTGCATTCTGGCAAGCCACGTTGGCTTGATCGTCCTGACTGTTCGGATTGCCGCTGTTCGCCAGCGTACTGTTTTTGCCGAGCAATACGACGCGCTCGTCAGTCGCTTTCAGCGGATTCGCGGCATCGGCAGTCACGCGCAACAAACGAGCTACGCGCGCACCATCGCCGTCGAGCGGCACGCCGGGCGGGTCATAGACATACAACAAATAAACATACGGCGTAGCGGGAAACTGCGGATGCAAAGCCAGTCCCAATAAGCCGCGATCACCGCTCTGATTGACTTCGTCAGACAGGTCAATGAATGGTTCGGGCAACCACGCGCCGTCTCGCCATACGCGCACGACGCCACGTTTCTCGGCGATAAAAAGCGCACCGTTCGGCCCGAAGGCCATTGCCGTGGGCAGACCCAAACCTTCTGAAATCAGGGTTTCGTGAACGAATCCAGCAGGAAAAACCGGATAGGCTTGCGTGACTGAATAAGGCAAGAACCAGGCAAAGGCTGCGACGGCACTTACCAACAAAAATATTGCGAAGCGTGAACGACTCATTAGGGGACTTGGCATATGTTCTCTCATCTTTTGGCTTTCATAGGTTCTGTCAAAAAGGCCGGGATGCTGACCGTTCGCAGCATAGCGCGTGTGTGCGGCACGCGACAATGCAGTTTAAGCAGCCTTTGTTAACTCATGCGTGTGAGACTGAGAAATCCCGTCACTTGGGCTGAAAATATTTTGCGCTACTCCGGCAGAAACGCTGGCCCAACCCTAGCTAGACACTCGCGCAAAGGCTTTGTTACATTGCCGACTCGTTAATTACCGCATAAAGAAAAGCTATTTCTTGCTCTCGACTTATGAAAATCAAACGCGACTTTTTCTTTGCTCTGCTCGTCATCGCCGTCGTCGGACTGCTTTATTTCCTCTCGACCAAAACCAAAATTAAGGCGATGCCCGCGAATGCCGATCATCCGGCGACGATGGCGCGCACCGAGTGCATGAAATGCCATACGGCTGAAACACTCGGCGCGCTTGAGATAAAACACAAACATCCGGGCAAATGGAGCGACGCGCGCGTCGCTTGTACGTTGTGCCATAAGCCCGCTGCCGCGACCAAAGCGGAACTTCAACTTGATAAGCAATTCGACAACTGGCGCGCCGTTGAGTTGGCGCGCTCCTTACAACCTCAGGGTCCGCCCAAAAACAAATAGTAGTGACGACTTTAGTCGTTCCGTCCTTTGGCATATCGAAACGACTAAAGTCGTCACTACCATCAAAACGACCCCTTAAGAATTTCATCTCTATGGCTACTGTCAAAAAAACCAAAAATGTGTCGGTTAAAACTTTCGAAAACTTTATCAACGGTCGCTGGGTCAAACCCAAGAGCGGCGAATATCTTGAGAACCGCAATCCGGCAGACGTGCGCGAAGTGGTCGGACGCTTCCCTGCTTCGACTGCCGAAGACGTGAACGCGGCGGTGAAGGCTGCGACAGAAGCCTTTCCGAAATGGAAGGCGACGCCTGCGCCCAAACGCGCCGAGATACTTTATCGGCTCGGACAAATCCTGCTCGAACAGAAAGAAGCGCACGCCACGGCGATGACGCGCGAGATGGGCAAGGTGTTGAAAGAGACGCGCGGCGATGTGCAGGAAGCCATTGATATGACTTTCTATACGGCGGGCGAAGGCCGCCGCTTGCACGGCTATACCACGCCGTCTGAATTGCCCGACAAACTGGCGATGTGCGTCAGGCAACCGATTGGCGTATGCGGATTGATTACGCCGTGGAATTTTCCGATGGCAATTCCTTCGTGGAAGATGCTGCCCGCGCTGGTGTGCGGCAATACGCTGGTCATCAAACCGGCAGAAGATACGCCGCTTTCGACTTACAACTTAGTCGCCGCGATGGAAGCCGCCGGCTTGCCCGCTGGCGTAGTGAACATCGTCGCAGGCACAGGCACGTCGGCGGGCGCTCCGCTCACGACGCACGAAGACGTGCGACTCATATCGTTCACCGGCTCGACCGCAACCGGACGCACCGTCGCCACCAACGCGGCGCAGCACGACAAAATCTGTTCGCTCGAAATGGGCGGCAAGAACGTGATTATGGTGATGGAAGACGCCGACCTCGACCTCGCTGCCGAAGGCGCGGTGTGGGGCGCGTTCGGTACGTCGGGGCAACGTTGCACGGCTGCGTCGCGCGTGGTCGTACACAAAAAGGTTTATAAAAAGTTCGTAGACAAACTCACGCAACGCGCCAAGTCCTTACGCATCGGCAACGGACTCGACGCCAAAGTCGAAATGGGGCCGGTCATCAATCAAGCCGCCGTTGATAAAATTCTCGGCTACATCAAGATCGGCAAGAAGGAAGACGGCGCGCGACTGCATCTGGGCGGACAGCAACTGACCAAAGGCGAACTCAAACATGGCTATTTCATCGAGCCGACGATCTTCACCGACGTAGCGCCCAAGATGCGCATCGCGCAGGAAGAAATCTTCGGCCCCGTCTTGAGCATCATTCCTTGCCACAACTTTGACGAAGCCATCGAGATCGGCAACGGCGTGAAATACGGCTTGTCGGCTTCGATTTATACAGCCGACGTGAACCGCGCCTTCAAGGCGATGGAAGCGATAAACACCGGCATCTTTTATGTCAACTCTTCAACGATTGGCGCGGAGGTGCATCTGCCCTTTGGCGGTACGAAAGCCACCGGCAACGGCCACCGCGAAGGCGCGATGGTTTCGTCGCTCGACATTTTTTCGGAGTGGAAATCGGTGTATGTGGATTACAGCGGCAAGTTACAAAAAGCCCAAATTGATGAAGTGAAAATTGCGAAGTAAGCAAAGGAGGTAAGCAATGGCAACAGCGGTTAGCACGGCAATGCAACTCGAAACGGTTG
>JAYSVR010000211.1:0-20953 GCA_043718445.1 Acidobacteriota bacterium
CCGTTCGCAAGATGGGCTAAGGGCAACCGAAAGCGGTTCGGTAAGAACGAAAAGCTGCGGCGAGCCGCAGCACTCCATACTTAGGTAAGAACGAAAAGCTGCGGCGAGCCGCAGCACTCCATACTTAGCGGCGCATCGCTTGCAACTGCGCCAACCAGCGGTTGACGATTTCGGCTTGCGGATTCGCTTGCCGCAACGCGCGCAATTCGCGCTCGGCTTCGTCGAGCAATCCGGCTTGCACGTAAAGAATTGCCAATGACAGATGCTGCCCAGCCGCAGCGCGTTGGGCTTGCGCGATGTCTGCGGCTTGCGGCGCGCTGACGACGCGAAAGCGCGCTTGCGGCGCGGGCGGCGCGGGCGCTGTGACGGTCTGTCCGGCTTTCGTCGCTTTGACTTGCCAGGTATAAACCTTGCCGCGCGCGAGCCGACGCGGCGGCATCCACTGGGTTTGGGCGAGGCTTTCGCTTTGCGTTACCAGCTTGAATTGTTCGTCATAGATTTCGACGACATAACTCGTCGCGCCCGCGAGCGACGACCATTTGAACGCCGGGCGGTCGCTCAAGACGACTTTGCCCGCTGGCGTATGCAACGCGAACTGATGGCCTTCGTCGTCTTTATTGCTAGAGGGGCCCATCAGCGAACTGCCGCGGCGTCGCAAGTCAGCCAGGACGGCGGAATGTTCCAGCCGTTGCGAGGTCAGCGCCTCTTTCACCAGTTGTTGCTGCGCGGGCGGCAACGCTTCCAAACCTGACAGCTTGCCTTGCGCGTCGAGCGTGATCTGCTGGCCGCCGTCATTGAGTTGCGCCAACAGCGGTACGGTTTCAGGTGCAGTCGGCGTGGGGCTGAACGCAGGCAACGGCGTCGGAGTTTTATCTTGTTGTACGACTAACGGCGCATTCGGTGGGCGCTGCCAAAGCCCGCGCATCAACCATCCGGTCAGAAAGACCAACAGCAACGCCGCCGTCGCCCAACCGAAAGCCGGAGCCGTCACCCATTCGCGCGCTCGTTCCCACCAGCCTGCCCACCAGCCTTTTTGACTTATGACGGCTGGACGCTGCGACACATTGGTCGCTGCGAAGTTGCGCAAATCGCTTGCCGCGTGCGCGCATTGACTGCACGTCACCAAGTGATCGCTCACGACGAGCGATTCGGCGTGCTTGAGCGTGTCTTCAACATAAGCCGCCAATTGCTCAAATGATAAATGCGTTGCGCTTTCGGCCTCTCGTTGCAAGTCGGCATAAAGCGCAACGGTCGAAGCAGGCAAGACTGACTCAATGCGGTCGCGGCACGCAGAGCATTCCGCGAGGTGCGCGTCTGCTTCAATCAGTTCGGCGGGCGACAAGCGATGTTTCCCATACGCGCGTAATTGTTCTGTTGCCAGATGTTTTCTCACTTCTTCCCCATTCTGTATTTCGTAAACTCAGGAGCCGGACATGCGGGAATGTTGGCGAAATAGCAGCTTTATTACCATCGCGCGAAAAAAAGTTAGAAAAATCCTTTCAAGCGCCGCGCCAGCCGTTCGCGCGCCGACTTGCCCAAGTTGATGACTTGCTGCCGCGTCAGTTTGAGCAACTCGCCGATGGCGGCGTCATCCAGCGGCAACTGATTCCACAACAAGGCAAATTGTTCGAGCGGTAATTCGAGCGCAGCAGCGAGTTGCGGCAACCCGGCGACACCCGTGACAGGGAAAAGCGCGATGCAACCGTGTCCGTTCGCGTCGCGTAAGTTGAGCAAGAGCGCCGCGCGTTGTGGCACCGGCAACAACAACAATTCATCCCACAGCCGTTGCAAAAAAATGCGTTTTTCGACCTGCCAGGCTATATCGCCCTGCGCAGCGATGCCTGCTAGTTCGCCGCCGTCTTCCGTCGTAGTCGAAACCGCAGCCTCATCGCGGATTTGCAATAACGCGCCCGCCAGCCGCATCAGGTCATCCATCTCAATCGGCAAGCCGATGCGCGTAAACAGCGCCGTGAGAAAGTTGCTGAACTCCGTTACGTCGCCTTGCCCGCGCCCGTTCCAGCGCAACAGCGCGCCGGTTTCGCGCATGCGTTGAAGCTCCGCCCCACCGGCGCACTCATTGCGGCCACGCCATTCGGCCAAACCGCCCAGCCATTGATTGAGCCGGTTAGTCCACAGCGCCAGGTGAGATTTGTGCGTCAGCACGTATTGCAACCGATTGCGCAACGAGTTGCGTTGCGGCGTTTGACCGCGCAACCAGCGATAGCAAGTTCGATAAGTGATCGTGGCAGCCAATGCACGAAGGTCGCCGATGGGCGGGCTATCGGCCTTGCGGCATTTATCCAATTCGCTGAGCAATTCGGCCAGGCTTTCCTGTTTAAGGTCTTCGGCTTCGGGCGCGTCGGGCGCGAGACGCAGTTTGAAACGGATAACGCCTGCGATGAGAGGTTCAATTTCTTGAGTCAGAAGTTGCGACAGCCACCGCTCGGCTTCGGTTTCGTCGGCGGCCTGCAACCAGTTTGTAAGCAAGTCGTCCATCACCATCTCGTAACCCACTAACTCAACTGAAAAACCTCGCCCACCAAGCCGCGCAGAGCAAACACGAACACATCGTTCATTTTCGTGGTCACTTCGTGAGGCTTGGCGAGCGAGGTTTTTATTATCCTGGCGAAAGGGCTACTTCGCTTCGGCCTTTGAATAAATCGCATTGCCCAAACGCACGAACGGTCCGCCGTCTTCTGACAACTCTTCGGTAATCGTAAACGAATGCGCGGCCACGATGCTGATGGTGCGGCGCAATTGCAGCGTTTGGCTCTGGGCTTTCACCGGATCAACCTTGAACCGAATCGCAATCGGACTCGACCAATCGCCCTGACTCATCAGCGCAACATTGCCCGGACGCTTTTCGGTGAAGCTCATTTGCTTAGTCGCTTCGTCATAAACGATGACGACTGATTCCTGATAAGCGCCGCCTTCGTGTTTGCCGACGACCGTGCCGTTCAACGTTTTTCCGTCAGCCGCTTTGGTCAGCGTCAACACGCCTTCGCGCGGAGCCGGGCCGAGCGCACTTTCGCGTCCGAGATAGCGGAAGTTCCATGCGCCTACGAAATAATCTATGGATTGTTTTTGCTGCGGCTGTTCGACTGAAGGGCCACGTTGCTGACGGGCTGGCGCAGCTATTTGTCCTGCCGCAGGGGCCGCCGCTGTCGCAGCACCTTCGCCTGCGCGTTTCAATTCAACGTCGAAGGAAATCGCGTTGCCGCCGAAATCCAACGAACCGACGCCTTTCAAATCATTGGCTACCAGTTTGAATTCGTAGTTGATCGTCAACGTACCGGCTTGCGGCGTTTCGATTTCAGCCTGAGCGGTGATTTTGTCGCCGACGATTTTGATGTTTTTGAGCGGCACATCGCCGCGCATGCCAGTGATCGTTCCGCTATAAACCTCGCCCTCTTTCTTAAACGTAGCCGTCGCAGGCCGTTCGCCTTGCGGTGATTTGAGCGTGCCGTCCCACTTGCCTGCGAGCTTGTCACTTTGTGCAAACGCCGCAACGCTCATTAGCAATAAAATCATCGTTAAGGTAATTCGTTTCATAGACTCTTCCTCCAAAAGGTTTAACGGTTCACAGTCTTGGTTCCGGGCGGCACGTTATTCGGCCCCGGTCCCTGATATTGCTTCCAATATTGTTCGTGATAAGGATTGACTGCCGGTTGGGCAGCGGATTCATTGTCGAGCATCGGCATCGTTTCAGTCCACCACTTGTCATAAGCGGCATCGAGTGCTTTCACGACTTCAGGATGTTGCGCCGCCACATCGTTTTTTTCCGACGGATCAGCTTGCAGGTCATACAACGCCCATCGTTTGTCATTGGTCTTGCTGTCGTTGACCAAATGCCATCGCGGATTCCGCACGCTGACTTGAATGTATTTGAACGTATTCGGATCAACGCCTTTCGGCCAGCGTCCGATGTGACGCACGATAATTCTTTCAGGCCACGCGGCTTTCGGGTTGTTCAACAAAGGCAGGAGGCTGCGGCCTTCGACTTGCGCTTTAACAGTGGTGGTGAGTTTCGCGCCCGCGAAATCGGCTAACGTAGGGAACACGTCAACGTGCTGGGTGAGCGCGTCAACCGCCGCTGGTTTCAACTTGCCCGGCCAACGCCAAAAACTCATCGCACGCGTACCGCCCAGCCACGGCGTATTTTTTGCGCCGCGCATTCCCGCGTTCCAAACTTGCACGCCCGCCGTACCGCCGTTGTCATTCATGAAAATCAACAGCGTATCGCGTTCGATGTTTTGCTCTTTCAACAACGCCAACAGCTTGCCGAGATTGTCATCAATGTTGTGAACCATTCCGAAAAACTTCGCGGTGTTCTTGCCGTTTTTGCCAGCGGGCAGTTTGTCGGCATAGAGCTTTTCGTATTCAGCAGGTACATCGAGCGGCGAGTGCGGCGCGTTGGGCGTGATGTAAGCAAAGAACGGACGCCCTTTATTGGAGCCTTTCACCGTCTTGATCCATTGCGCAGCCTGATTAAAAAACACATCGGTGCAATAGCCGCTGGTCTTTTCAAACTTGTCGTTGTGCAAAAGCACCGGATCGAAATAAGAATTGCCCGGCGCATCGCCGCACGTGCCCGGATAAGATTGGCCGATGCCTCCGCAACCGTGAATGAACATCTCGTCAAAGCCACGCCGATTGGGGCGATAAGCCGGTTCATCGCCCAGATGCCACTTGCCGAAAATGCCGGTTGTGTATCCAGCCGATTTCAAAACCTGCGCAATCGTCGTCGTCTTCAGCGTCATGCGTTCGCGTTCGAGAATCGTATGCGTCACGCCATTCTTGAAGTCATGTCGGCCTGACATCAATGCCGACCGCGTAGGCGCGCAAGTCGTACTCACATGAAAGTCGGTGAAGCGCACCGACTCATCGTGCAAACGATCCAAGTTCGCGGTTTTCAAAATCGGATTGCCGTGACGCGCTACGTCGCCGTAACCCTGATCGTCCGTGAGGATGAAGATGATATTTGGCTTGCTCGCTTGTGCGTTCACGTCAGGCTGAAACGGTTGCATCGTCAAGCCCAACAGCAATGCGACGAAGAAAATCAGTTTGGTCATTGTGCGTCTCCGAAATACTTTTTCACGATCCATTCAGGTTGCCATTGATCGGCCTTGCGCGGCTTGCCGGTGAGATCAATTTTCGGCGGCGGTTTGTTTTCTGTCGGCAGCGCCAACGTATCGCCAACTTTCGCCTGCCACTCTTTCATTCGCGTCATCAACCGCTCAACGTGCGGCGCATTTTCTTTGCGGTCAATCAGGTTCCGCATCTCATACGGATCGTTTTGCAAATCGAATAACTGCAAGTGGCCGATTTGCGGATAGGCAATCAGCTTCCAGCGTTCATCGCGCACCGCTCGTTGAATTTTCTGATAAGGCAAAAACACCGAATCCCTCACGGCTTGCGCTTTGCCTTCCCAAACCGGACGCAAACTCGCCCCATCTAAATCACTCGGTGGTTTCACGCCCATCACGTCACATAGCGTAGGAAACAGATCAAGCAAGTAACTAAACGCCTTAGACGATTTGCCCGCCGGAATGCCGCGACCCACCAAGATCAACGGCGTTTTCACGCTGTGTTCAAACACGCTTTGCTTTCCTAGCAAGCCGTGGCTACCGAGCGCGAGTCCGTTGTCGGCGGTGAATACGATCAAGGTGTTATCGGCTTGCCCAGACTGGTCGAGCGCCGCCAGCACGCGCCCGATCTGCTCATCCATATGCGTAATCAACCCGTAATACTCCGCCAGTTGGTCACGAATCATTTTTTCTGTACGCGGCCACGCACCCAGATTTTCATCGCGTCCGCCCTCCATCGCTCCGTTATCAAAAGGAAGCTGCGGCAAAAAGTTCACAGGCAAAGGCGGCAGGCTGCGGTAATACATCTGGCGATAGCTTTCGGGCGGCTGGCGCGGATCGTGCGGCGCGGTGAATGCGACATAAGCAAAAAACGGTTTTTGCTGATCGCGGCTTTGCAAAAACTCAATCGCCGAATCAGCAAACATCTCTGTCGAAAACTTTTCGCCCACTCGTTCAGCAGTCAACTTGCCATCGGCGCCCAAATCGCGCACCGGAACTTTCATATGATCTGACATGCCGCCGAACATCACGGTCTTGCCGCGTTGAAACGCCCGCAACCACGCAGCCTGTCCGTTGTGCCACTTGCCCGTAGCGAACGTCGCGTATCCGTTCTCACCCAACAGTTCGGGCAACAGCTTCGTGTCTTTCAACGTAGGCGCATCAATCTTGAACCACGTCTTGCCGCTCATCAGCATCGCGCGACTCGGCACACAAACGGCTCCGTTGTTGCTGCCGAACGTGTAATTGCTGCGAAAGCTGAAACCGCGTTTGACCAGCCGATCAAGATTCGGCGTTTTGATATGCGGATTGCCGTGCGCCGCAATCGTGTCGGCACGCATGTCATCAGCAAACAGAAAAAGTATGTTAGGCCGCGCTGCCGTTTGAGCCAATAAGGCATTCGCCAACCACAAGATAAAGAAACCCACCAGAGAAATTCGTCCCATAAACGTGATGTATTGATGATTTGTTTGATACAGCGGAATTGCTGAATCACTAAATATAACAAGCGCGCGGGATTGACCAGCGAGGCGGCGCAGCCTTATGGTCTTTGAAAAATTGATTTAGCAAAATGGAATTAGCCAGAAGCATCACAGGAGTAGTGGCTTCCCAAGTGCCCTGTGGCTGATTCGATTTCGGAATTAAACTAATTTTTCCAATGATTGCTGTTACGACCAAACATTTATGAAAGCTGCTGTCTTACGCGCGCTCGCGCAACCGCTCACTCACGAAGAAATGCCGCAACCCGAACCAGCGGCAGATGAAGTCTTGATTCGCGTTCACGCTTGCGGCGTATGCCATTCAGACTTGCACATCGCGCTCGGCGAATGGTCGCAACTCAAAGGCATCACCAAGTTGCCGCTGATTCCCGGCCACGAGATTGCGGGCGTGATTGAATCTGTCGGCGCAAACGTCACGAATTTCATGACCGGTGATCGCGTAGGCGTACCGTGGCTGCATTACACCTGCGGCACGTGTGAGTATTGCCAGAGCGGACGCGAAACACTGTGTGGCAAACAACAAATCACTGGCGTGATGGTAGACGGCGGCTTTGCTGAATTCGTCAAAGCCAAAGCGAGTCATACGACCCGGTTGCCCGACAACCTGAGCTTTGCCGAAGCGGCTCCGATTCTTTGCGCGGGCGTGACGGTTTATAAAGCGATGCGCATCGCTGAAGCGAAGACCGGCCAGCGGCTCGCCGTGTTTGGCGTAGGCGGTTTAGGACACTTGGCGATTCAACTCGGCAAGGCTTTGGGTCTCGAAGTCGGCGCGCTCGACGTGAGCGAAGACAAGCTCGCGCTGGCAAAAGAATGCGGAGCCGATTGGACGGTGAACGTGACAGCCGAAGCGCCGCATAAGCTCATCAAAGCCCAAGGCGGCGGGCCTGATATTGCGATGGTGACTTCGGGAAATACGGCGGCGTATGACCTTGCGTTGCGTTCGCTCAAACGCGGCGGCACTTTGGTTGTCGTAGGCATGACGCCGCAACCGATCAGCGTTTCGACAGTGGCGCTTGTTTCCGGCGAGTTCCGCATCGTATCTTCCGCCGTCGGCACGCGCGCCGACTTGCAAGCCGTATTGGCGCTGGCTGCTGAGGGCAAGCTCAAGTGCCATTACGAAACGCGGCCTTTGGCTGAGATCAACGAAGTGTTCGACGCGATGAAAGCCGGACAACTGACAGGCCGCGTCGTGCTGACAATCTGATAATTTGTATCGCAACCTGTTAGGTTGCGATTGCGTCCCCTTCAAACCAATTTATTCAACCCCCAATGCTTCGCAACCTGACAGGTTGCGATACGGTTCAAACAAGCTATGCGACCAGAAGCAGACTTTCTCAATCTTGATTCATTGCTCACTGACGAAGAGCGGATGATTCGCAACACCGTTCGCCAGTTCGTTGACGAACAGGTCAAACCCATCATCGCCGACTGTTATGAAACGGCGCGCTTCCCCAAAGAGCTGATGCCTGAATTCGCCAAGCTCGGACTGTTCGGCGTGACGCTACCTGAAAAATACGGCTGCGCGAACGCGAGCAACGTGAGTTACGGCTTGATCTGTCAGGAACTCGAAGCCGGCGATTCAGGTTTGCGCAGCTTCGTGTCGGTGCAAAGCTCGCTGTGCATGTATCCGATTTATGCGTTCGGCAGCGAAGAGCAAAAGATGAAATATCTGCCCGCGATGGCGCGCGGCGAAATCATTGCCTGCTTCGGGCTGACCGAATCGAATTCAGGCTCAGACCCCGGCAGCATGCGTACTCGTGCGAAACGTCATAACGCCGGAAACACATCTGGATGGCTCATCAACGGCAGCAAGGCGTGGATCACCAACGGAGCCATCGCTGACATCGCCATCGTGTGGGCCAAAGTCGAAGACGAGAACGACAAGATTCGCGGCTTCATTGTGCCGACCGATACACCGGGTTTCAGCGCGCCAGAGATCAAACACAAATTGAGCCTGCGCGCTTCGATCACGTCAGAGCTTTTCTTTCAAGACGTATTCGTGCCTGAAGACGCGCTGTTGCCCGAAACCGGCGGATTGAAAAGTCCACTCTCGTGTTTGACGCAAGCGCGTTTCGGCATCGCGTGGGGCGTGTTGGGCGCGGCGATTGATTGCTTTCAAACAGCGTTGGACTATTCGAAAAATCGCGTTCAATTCAATCGTCCGCTGGCGAGCTTTCAACTCACGCAACAAAAGCTGGCTGAGATGTTCACCGAAATCACCAAAGGCCAACTGCTCGTCTGGCGCATGAGCCAACTCAAAGATCAAAGCCAACTCACGCCTACGCACGTTTCGATGGCGAAGATGAACAACGTTCGTATGGCGCTTGATTGCGCGCGCACGGCGCGTTCGATCTTAGGCGGCAACGGCATCATGGGCGAATACGGTGTGATGCGGCACATGTCGAATCTCGAAACGGTGTTCACTTATGAAGGCACGCACGAAATTCATCTGCTTTCCATCGGGCGGCATCTGACGGGCTTGAGCGCCTTTGAATAAGCCATCTGTTATGAGTCAGAGCAATTACTTCAAAATTTATTTTGGTGAACTGGCCGCTGGCTGGTTGACGGTAACTCTTGAAAGCCACGAACAAGAATACACGTTCAATCCTTCTCACGTTCCATACGATTCGATTCAAGAATTGGCTGATGGGTTAGGCAATTTGTTATCAACTAACACTCACGCAAAAGTGCGGTGGAATGATGAGCCAGTTGAACATGAGTTCTGCTTTACTAACAAAGATAATCAGGTTGAATTCTCGGTAATTCGCTATAACGGAAATCGCCGTAGTCAGCCAGAGAGGGTTTTCACAGCACAGGGAACCACCTATTCAATTATACGGGCGTTTTGGATGGCCCTTCGTGATCTTGAAACGCGGTACTCTCTGGATGAATACCGGGAACGCTGGCGTGAACCTTTTCCCGTAACAGAAATGACCTTTCTCAATAATCAATTTCAAAAGTTGAAAGCGGCTCAAACGCAGTTTATCGAATCAAGCTAATTGCCAGCACCCTCTCGCGGCTAATGTTTGCAAGCCCGCGATGCTCGGCTATACTCCCGCGCGTTTTCCGCACTACCACCTTTTCAAACATTTTCTGGAGGCATCAATGACGAAAAAGTTTCAGGCGCTCAGTGCGCTTGCGGTTATCGGATTGTCACTCGCGCTCGTCGCGTGCAACTCAAGCAACAATGAGAGTAAAAAGTTACGGCTGGCGTTTGTGACCAACAATGCATCCGATTTTTGGACGATTGCGCGCAAGGGAACTGAGAAAGCCCAGGCTGAATTACCCAATGCCGAGATCGCTTTCAAGATTCCCAGCGAAGGAACCGCCGCCGACCAACAGCGTGTGATTGACGACTTGATAGCGAAGGGAATTGACGGCATTGCCATCTCGCCGGTTGATCCTAAAAACCAAACGCCGTTGCTCAATCGCGTCGCCGGGCAAGCCATGCTCATCACGCAAGATAGCGACGCGCCTGACAGCCAACGCGCTTGTTATATCGGCACTGACAACACCGCCGCCGGCGAACAAGCCGGAAAGCTGTTGAAAGAAGCCCTGCCGCAAGGCGGCAACGTCATGGTTTTTGTGGGCAAAGCCGATGCGCAAAACGCTAAGGAACGTTACACCGGATTGCAGAAATCACTCGAAGGTTCAAACGTAAAAATCCTCGAACTGCGCACCGACGACACCGACCGAGTACGCGCCAAAGCCAACGCGGCTGATGCAATGGTGAAATATCCTGACCTCGCGGGCATGGTTGGCTTGTGGTCATACAACGGCCCGGCAATTTTGAACGCTGTCAAAGAAGCCAACAAAACCGGCAAGATCAAGATCATCGCCTTTGATGAAGAAGACCCTACGCTGGCCGGCATCAAGGCCGGAGAGATTTACGCGACCGTCGTGCAACAGCCTTATGAATTCGGCTTTCGATCAATGATGCTGATGGCAAAAGTGTTGGGCGGCGACAAGTCAGCGGTTCCAGCCGACAAGAAAATCATCGTGCCTACGCTGGCGATCAAAAAAGACGAAGTCGAAGCCTTCACCGCCAAGATCAATCAGTTGCGAGGGCGATAAGAATTCAGGAGACAGGAGACAGGAGACAGAATGCGTGAGTTCGTATTCTGGCTCCTGGCTCCTGACTCCTGACTCCTGACTCCTGACTCCTTACTCCTGACTCCTGACTCCTTACTCCTGACTCCTGACTCCTGAACTTGAATGAAAAAAGAACTCGGCATTTTTATTTTGCTTATCGTGTTGTGCGCGATTACGGCGGCGCTGAATCCGCGCTTTTTGTCGCCGATGAATTTGCAAAACACTACGCGGCTGATTGGGATGTTCGGCTTGCTGGGTTTGGGTTTGGGTACGGTCATCATCACGGGCGGCATTGATCTGTCGGTCGGCTCGGTGATGGCACTGTTGGGCGTGATCTTCTCTATCGCCACTTATGAATGGCATCTGCCCAGCCTTGTCGCAGTTGCAATTGTCTTAGTCGGCGCACTCGCACTCGGCGGCTTGCATGGCTTTCTGATTGCGCGCATCAGGTTGCAGCCTTTCATCGTGACGTTGTGCGGACTGTTGTTTTATCGCGGACTCGCGCGCTTCGTTGCCAAAGACGAAACCAAAGGCTTTGGCGAAGGCACGGGGCTGACCGGACTGCAAACACTGGCGAACGGCAACCTGTTCGGCGTGCCGTGGCCTTTCGTAATTCTGTTAATCGTCTCAGCTTTGTTGTGGGTACTGATTCATCGTTCGGTCTATGGCCGCTATCTTTTCGCCGTCGGCAACAACGAAGACGCCGCGCGTTTCGCGGGCATCAACTCACGCTGGATGATTGCTAGCGCCTATCTGATTTGCGGTTTGTTGACCGGCGTGGCGACGATTATCTTTGCGTTTTATACGAATTCGATTTCGCCCTCATCGCACGGCAACTCATACGAACTTTATGGCGTAGCGGCTGCGGTCTTAGGCGGCTGTTCGTTGCGCGGCGGCGAAGGTTCGGTGATCGGAATTTTGCTGGGAACGGCCTTGTTGCAGGTGCTGCAAAACCTCGTGAACCTTTTAGGCATTGATCCTTCCTTGAATTTCGCTGTGATGGGCGCAGTGATTTTATTGGGCGTGCTGGCCGATCAATTATTAAAACAACGTAAGCCGAAACCTACCGCACAAGCGGCATAAGCGGAACGGGGAACACTTACGCCCCTCGTTCCGCCAACAGCAAACCGATCCCTCTCAAATAATTCGTTTCGACTTCATCGGGCGCGACTACTTCCTTACCAATTCCCTCTTTGCCTAACGTGAACGCCCAAGCCTCGACGACCGCACCGCTGCCGGTCAGCAATACGCGGCGTTCCGGCGTAAGCCAGCCAGTCGCACGCAAAGCCGCTAAATCCGATGCGACATAAACGCCCAACAAAAACGCCATTCGTTGCTCAGGTGTAGTTCGCCCTTGCAACTCAAGCAGCCGCACACAAAACAGCGCGCGCGCCAAGCCTGAGTTTCTGAACTCATCACTTCCTTGTTCAAACCATTCGGCGTCGAACTGTTGCAACTTATCTTTCGGCAAAGCACTCGCCAGAATCGTCGTCGTTTGCGTAGCCAAAATCAGTTCACCCGACAACGAAGTCCGGCTGCGCGCAATGCGGCCTTGTTCATCAACTTCGATCACTTTCCAATGCGAGCCGAGATTCAGCACAGTGAAAGGCGCAGAATAAATCATGCCCAAACACAACGTTTCTTCGCCGCGCATCACGTCACTCTCCGCCCAATCGGCTGAAGCGAGTTCACCGCTGCGCACGCCGCCGAACAAAATCATCGGCAAGGATGAAACTTCTTCGATGACGCCGTGCCAGGCTTGCCGCGCAATCGTCGCGGCATCAGCGGGCGCAACGACGTGCGGCACTTCGCGCAAGCCCAACGGCGACGTAATCATTCCGGCGGCGGCGATACATTCAGGTTCATGCTGTGGAGCTTGCGCGCAAACGGTTTCGATCAATTGGCGCAGCGTTTCAACCAGCTTGTGGTTGTTGCCGTCGCGTGCCGTGTCGCGGACTCCGACCATCGCATTCGCGCGCGCCACCGGCTGGCCTGCCTTCATCAACCACACGCGCGTATTCGTCGTGCCAGCGTCAACGGCGATAAAACAATTTGGTGAACTCATGCAATCTTTCATGCAATTAGAGCCTCACGATAAGCGGCGGCGCGCCCCTGAATCTTTGCCAGCACGGCTTCAACATCGGCAGCGTGAAAGAAATCTTTATCAATCAACTCAGAGCCGACGCCGACGGCCCAAGCGCCCGCTTGCAGGTATTCGCGCGCGAGTTCAGGCGTGACGCCGCCCGTCGGCACATAGCGAATATCAGGCAACGGCGCACGAATCGCTTTGAGATAACCGACGCCCAACATCGTCGCGGGAAACAGCTTGACCGCATCGGCTCCGACTTGGGTGGCTTCGACGACCTCTGACGGAGTAAAACAACCAGGGAAAGACAACAAGCCGAGTTGTTTGGTGCGATGGATGACGAGTACGTCACGGTTGGGCGAGACGATGAATTGACCGCCGATGGCCGCGACGCGCTCGACTTCTTCGGCGCGCAACACCGTACCCGCGCCAATCGCCATACGTTCGCCGCAATGTTTGACGAGGCGTTCGATCACGCTCAAAGCGTCGGGTGAATTCAGCGTGACTTCGAGCGCAGTGAGTCCGCCCGCCTGCAACGCATCGGCCAGCGCGAGTTCGTGGCCGCGCAAGTTGCCGCGCAAAATTGCAATCACGCGGCCTCGTTCGATTTGATGAAAAGTGGATTGGTTCATAGTTGGCGCGAGAGCATAAGTGAGCACGCGCTTAAACGAAACTTCGATTCATTGCTTGTGCCAGAGGCTTTGGCTAAAGTGACCGCCGTTCGTGATCCCCAATCCTTTCATTCAAGCAATATGCTCGCACTTGAACCGTTGCCAGAGCCAACTCAAGCGGTCGCATCGAAGTGGTCGTTTATCAACGCGCCGCTGATTTTCATCATCGCGGTGCTGTGGCTGAGTGAATGCGGCAACTCGATGTATGCGCGGCAAAACCTTGACCCGAATCCTGGATATATGCTGCTCGTGCGCATCGGTTTGCTCTGGGCCTTGGGTTACTGGGTGATAGACGACAATCGCAAACACGGACTCAAATTGCCTTACGATTTCGGAATGTTCCTTGCGGCGATTTGGATGGTGCTGTTGCCTTACTACCTTTTCAAAACGCGCGGCGTCAGGGCGTTCCTCACGATGTTTTGGTTTCTTTGCATTTACGTGATCATCGCGGTGCTGACCTATTTCATCGCGTCGTCACTGTTCCCGGAGAAAGTTGCTTGAACCGCAGACAACTCATCAAAACCAGTTTGTCGGCTTCTGCCGCCATCACACTAAGCACATCAACTACTGCAAACACTATGAATCACTTGCTTGCGGCAGAGCCGCCGCACTATTACGAGTTGCGCAATTACGAAACGCGCAACGACTTGCAACCGGCGCGTTTGCTCGAATTCACGCAAAAGCACTTGCTGCCTGCGCTCGCACGGCAAGACCTCGTCACCATCGGCGCGTTTCGCGGGCAAACCGGTTGGACTACGCCCGGCATGTTGTTGCTCATCGAATATAAATCGTTGACCGAAATGCAGAGCACACACGAAAAGCTCGCGGCTGACAAAGAATATACGCAGGCTTTGCAACAACTCGAAGGCGGCGGCGAATTGCCTTACGTGCGTTACGAGACTTCGGTGTTGCGCGCCTTTGCCGGACACCCGCAAATCACCGTACCCAAACCGTTGCTCGACAAAGACGGCAAACCCGCGCTGCGTTTGTTCGAGTTGCGCACTTATGAATCGCGCACGACCGTTTCGCTAAAAAACAAAATCGAAATGTTCAATCAGGAAGAGATCAAAATCTTCAGCGACAGCGGATTCACCAATGTCTTTTTCGGCGAAACCATCGCGGGCACACGCATGCCTTCGCTGACCTATCTGGTCGGCTTCGAGAATATGGAAGCGCGCGACAAAGCCTGGGCAAAATTCGTCGCTAGTCCTGAATTCAATCGCATCAAGGTCAAGCCCGGTTGGACTGACCCCGAAGCCGTGTCGAACATTCACGGCGCGTTTCTGCGACCGCTCCCCTTTTCGGCCATCCGCTGAATAGGCCGCTAATTTTCTGGCGCACATTTTTGCGCGGCTTCCGATGGTTGGGTGCGTCAGACGCTTCATCAACCTAAAGGAGTCGCAACCGTGTACGCAGCAGTCTCAACTTCACGCATTCGCTATCGTTCTATTCGACGCTTTCCCGCTCGCTCGATTTCGCAACGACGTATGGCAACCGAACCTGAAAAAACCGAAAACAACAGCGCCACGTTGGTGCATCGGTTCGAGCAGCTTTTCGCCGCGTTGCCCGCGCTCGATTCGCCGGAATACCTAAGACATCTGGCGCAAGCCGAAGTGATCGAATTGCCTGCGCAAGTGCTGGCGCGCGCTTATCGGCAGTTGTTGCAAACCGATCTCAAAGCGGCGGCTGAGGCTACGTTAGAACGATTGCTGGATAATCAAAACGTATATGGTTACGTAGTGATCGTGCGCCATCTAGCGCGGCGGCGCGTGCCCGACCAGCAACAATGGCACGACGAAGAAGATTTGTTTCAAGCCGCAATGATGGAAATTCTGAAAGTGCTGCCCACCACACGCGGCGCGCTGGCCGAAACGGCGTGGGTCAGGTTTTGCCAGAACTGCTTTACCGATGCGTGGCGTTCGATGCACGGACGGCGCGGCGAACGGCTGCAAGTCGAATTCGCGCAACCTCACACCGACCGCGAGTCGGGCGAATATATCTTTCACGTAGACACGACAACCGGCGAAGACGCGCCCTGGCACGCAGGCGTAACCGACAGCGAATTGCCGCGCGTCGAAGCCTTAGTCTTACGCACCATCAGCGCGATCAACGATCCGTTCATCCGCGCCGTAGCCAACGACCAATTTAGTCCCGCGCCTTCGCCCATCTCGTCGGCGCGCGAAGGCAATAAAAGCAAACCGCCGCTCACCGAACAGCTCAACGCGAGCCGCTTTCAAATTTCGCGTGCCTTGCGCAGCGCCAAAGCACGGCTCGCTAACGAATTGTTGAACGATCCACAACTCACGCTCGACCGCGAATGGTTGCGGGCTTTCTTACGATAAGGATGGGAGCATGGGTGATTCAATGAATAACATTTCGACTGAACAACTCGACCAACTTTGCGCGCAAATCGAACTCGCGTGGACTGATCGTCACGACGCACAAACAGTAGATCGTCTGGCGGCTGCGAATCCAAATTACGCCGCTGAACTTTATGATTTTTATGCCTTGCTCGTAGAAACCGAACTCGTACAGCCGTACGTAACACAAGTCGCCAAACTATCCGTCGTCGAACGCGCTCGCTCTTTCATCAGCCAACTTGTTGAATACACTGGCGCAAAAGCAACTGAGATTGCCGCGCGGCTCAACGTGCCTTATCCCTTGCTGGTCTCTATGCAACGGCATCCACAAAGCGTACCGCAGCGAGTGCGAGAAGAATTGGCGAATCGCGCCGCCAGTATTTTGCAATTCGACAAGCTGCGCGCGCTGCAAGCTCTGGCACAACCTTATCAGGAACCCATCGCGGCCTCGCGCGACAAGGCTTATGAACGCGAAGAAATCACTTTCGCCGAAATGCTCAAACGCGCGAAGGTCAACAAAAAAGAACAACAGTATTGGCTGTCGCTGACCGACGAATGAGCGCGAAGCGTGTCCGAAGCCCGACCGTTAGCGAGGGCTACCTCCACACGGCTCACGTTTATGCCGAAGGAGCGCATCCTTGAGATAGCCCTCGCTAACGGTCGGGCTTCGGACACGCTTACCTAATCATTTCAAACTTGTCTGATTTTCTTCTCCAATTCGATGCAGGCACGCTGCTGCTAGAAGGCGCAACCGAAACCGACAGCGCACCCAAAGCCTTTCAATGGGACGCGCGCGTCAAACAGTGGCGCGCTCCGGCGCTGGCTTACCGCGAAATTCTGACCGAACTCGTACGCAGCAAAATCCCGCATCAAGATCAGGCGCGCGACTATCTCGAATTCCAATTCCAGCCTGCTGACAACGCCATCAAAACTGTGCCGCGTCCTTACCAAACCGAATCAATCGCGGCGTGGCAGAAACAAGGCAAGCGCGGCGTCATCATCCTGCCCACCGGCGCAGGCAAAACTTTCGTCGCGCAAATGGCTATCGAATCAATCAATCGCCAAACGCTTGTTGTAGTTCCTACGCTCGACTTGATGAATCAGTGGTACGACACCTTAAAGGCAACCTTCAAAGCCGAGATTGGTTTGATTGGCGGCGGCTATTACGAAATCGGCGCGATCACCGTGACGACTTATGCTTCGGCCTTTCGTTTTATGGAACGCCTCGGCGACAAGTTCGGCCTGCTGATTTGCGACGAAGCTCATCACTTGCCCGGCGCGGGGTATCGTTACATCGCTGACTTATCCATCGCGCCGTTTCGCTTAGGACTGACGGCGACGCCCGAACGCAGCGATGGCGGCGAAGCGTTGTTACAACAATTGCTCGGCCCCATCGTTTATCGCAAAGAAGCGCAGGAACTCGCGGGCGAATTTCTCGCTGATTATTCCATCGTTCGCCTCACCGTCGAGTTGCCGCTCGAAGACAAACTTGTTTACGACGAAGAGCGCGCCATCTTTCGCCGCTTTATGGCGAGCGTAGGCGGGGGCGGCGGTTTATCGGGCTGGCAACATTTCGTCATTGCCAGCGCGCGCAGCGAAGCCGGTCGCCGCGCGATGCAAGCCTTTCGTACCTCAAAACGCCTCGCGCTCGGCGCTGAAGCCAAACTCGATTTGTTGGTCAAACTGCTGCAACGCCACCGCCGCGAGCGCGTATTGATTTTCACCGCCGAAAACGAAATGGTTTATCGCATCTCTGAAAAGTTTTTGATCCCGGCGATCACTCACGAAACGCCGATCAAAGAACGCAGCGAATGGCTCGCGGCCTTTAACGCAGGGACGATTCTCGCGCTGGCTACATCAAAGGTGCTGAACGAAGGCGTCAACATTCCCGAAGCCGCCGTCGCGATTGTGCTTTCCGGCTCAGGCTCTACGCGCGAACACATACAGCGGCTGGGTCGCATCCTACGGCATCAAGAAGGCAAAGAAGCCATCCTTTACGAAGTCATCACCGCCGGAACCGCCGAAGAACGCATCAGCGAACGACGCAGCGACGCCAATCAATTCCGCACCGTTCAAACTAATGACCAGGACGACTTTTTTGAGTGAAAAGTGAAAAGTGACTACTACTCATTCTAACTATGTTACTTTCGGTAGCCACTTTTCACTTTTCACTTTTCACTTAATTTATGCTCACAGGTGATTTGGCTTTAAGTTATCAACGCGGCGAAACAATTAAGCCGAAGGAACTCAACGCCGCCGACGCGCGCGTCATCCAGACGGCGGCTGATTTGATCCTGCTCATTCGCCAACACACCAATGAGTCGCGCGGCAAGTTGCAACAGGCGCTTGATGAATACATTGGCGTAGGCACTGATTACAAAATCCTGCGTGGCTTGATTAAGTTGCTGTTGGATCGCTGTGAATTCGCTTCTGCCGCCGTGCGCGAAGCCATTGATATTCGCCGCGCACTGTTCACTCACACAGCGACCATACACCCAATCGCCAACGAAGCCGCGCGCCAACAGGCTCTCGCCGCCGTAGCGCAATCGCTCGGTTGCCAAACCGTTGAACTCATCAGCGGGCTATACGCCGACCTGCCCGCCAACCACTTGCTGACTACGTTTGACGAACCCGAACCGCGCGCGCTGCTCGATGATTACAACGTAGCGCAAGCCCAAGCCTTGCTCTATCGTTGCATCGAAATTCGGCTGCAACTCGAACCGGCTACGTCGCCACAAGCTACACAAAACCTGCGCGCTATTTTTCAGGCTATTAAAAATTATCGGTTGATTCACGCGATTCGCGGCACGGCGCGCACGGGTTACGAGGTAAGATTGAGCGGGCCGGTGTCGCTCTTTCATCGTTCGCAAAAATACGGCATTCAAATGGCGGTGTTCTTCCCTGCCCTGTTACTCCATTCCGGCTGGCAACTGCGCGCCGAAATCGAAACCAAACGCGGACGCGCTTTTTACGAACTCAACCACGCTCAACACAAATTGTCATCGAGTTATTTGCGTAATGAGGTGAAGCCCGAAAATGAGTTACTGGATAAGTTACGCGCGCAATGGCGAAACGCCGAATGGCAAATGACTGACAATCACGAAATCTTCTCAGTCGCCGACACCGCCCTCGTCCCCGACCTGGTTTTCACCCACTCTTCCGGCGCGCGCATTAACCTGGAAATGCTCGGTTATTGGACGCCACGTTACGTGCAAGATCGTTTATTAGTCCTCGAACGCGCCGCCCTGACGAATTATCTTTTCATCGCCTCTGACGAATTGCGTTGCAGCCGCGAAGAATTAATCAACCCATCGCCCAACGTGTTAATTTGTAAGACCGCAGTGAAAGCCAAAGACCTCGAACAACGCCTTACTCAGATGCTCACTTAATCGGAGTTGGGGTAAGAAAAAGGTAATTACTCACCAGCTTGCAGCATCAAGGTATGAAAGAATGGGTGTACCCATTAAATCTGCGAAAGCCTGAAAGACCGTAATTACTCACCAGCTTGCAGCATCAAGGTATGAAAGAATGGGTGTACCCATTAAATCTGCGAAAGCCTGAAAGACCTGATCGCCTTTTTGTTTGGCGGTCGCCGTAATCATTCTGCACCCCGTTCGGTAAGTTACTCTGTTTTAAGTTACCTACCTCATCGAACTGGTAATCAGTTATCCCGCTCGCCAGCCGATTATCCGTCACGCGGCTTAATCGGTTCAGCACGTCGTAACCGTAAGCAACCGACACACCGTTCGCATTATTCGATTGCATCGAGGCCAAGTTACTCGCGGCATCATACGAGTAACTCAACGTACCGAACGGCGTCTGCTTGCTGGTCAGCCGATGGCGGTTGTCGTAGCCATACGTCGTCACCCCCGACGCATCGGTCATTGCCTGGCCTTGCCCCGTCGTCGTGTAAGCAAAGCTCGTCGTAGGTTCGCCCAACGTCGCATCCGGCACGATGCTCGTCAGGTGACTCATCTGCTGGTCGTAGTTGTCGTGACGTTGTTTTATTCTATCGGAGGCACGACTACGCTCACAGCGAATTTATTCCACGCCCAGTTACCGAAGGCTTACGGTTCGCCTTTGTGTAAGTCAGCATGCGCTGCGGTACCCGGTAGCGCATCATTATAGTAAACGTCAATTTCTTTACCTTGCGAGCGAAATGCCGCACGAATACTTTCTACAATCTTTTTAAATTCTTCTCCTTCAACGACTGTCCCCGCTCTTTCTCCTTTCCCCGCCCAGAAATACCGAGACTCAAAAAAAGCACTTAAAATAACTGTCCACCAAAACCCAACGTATTCTACGCTTATAGTAATGTAGCAGTCTTGCTCATAATATCTCAGATGGTAGCGATCCAAGATTCTAACTGAGAAACCTGCATCGCATTCAATTGAGTTTTTCCAAAATTTCTTCTTAAACCTCACTCGCTCCCCTTACAACGTTTCGTCGCCAGCGGTGTTAAATCATTTTGCATTGGAACTTATGTTTATTAACCGCTGCACAGAAATGCATACCTAAACTATCTCAATTTCCATTCCTTGTGAGTGAAAGGCTTCCCGGATATTGTCAATAATCTGCTCTCGTTTTTCCTCACTTATTGCCCTTCCAAGATGAAACCTACCCCATCTACGGATAGACCCCTTAATAACCATAATTAGTAGAGGCGGCCCGCTTGTCAATATTTCCGAATCAATAAAAATGCGCTTCCCACCCTCTAAATACATCAGTCCGGTTCGACTAAATACCTCAATGGAGAACCCCTGATCGCTCTCAATTACATTTCCTCTTGAAATAAAAGGCATTTCAACTCCTCTATTAAAATACGATTGAACAGTAAACATGAAACAGTGATCGCTTTGGCACGGGTATTTTCACTACCTAAGAACTTGTAAGCTACCATATTTGCAAGCAGCCCTACCAAAGGGGGAGTGGCAAATAGACTTCTCTAACCGTAACTCCTCTCATTAATAAAATGGGCTTCTCGATTCTCATGTAGACTCCCATTGGGTTATAGACTCTCGATAGAAATGCCCATGCGCTACCAGTTGTTGTAGAAGCAAACCGTATTCCTTCGGCAATAGGGCGTGAACTGGCGAAGCCAGTTGCGTAAAGTGGAAAGCGGCGCGTTTATGCAGATGCTGTAAAAAAGTGCTTGGCG
>JAYSVR010000212.1:0-20692 GCA_043718445.1 Acidobacteriota bacterium
CGCAATCCGTCAACGAAGGCGTCGCCTTAAGCTTCACTGTTTCAGCCACCGATATCGACAGCGGCCAAACCGTCACGCTCAGTGCGGCGAACCTGCCGAGCGGCGCGGCGTTCAACGCGTCGACCGGGCAATTCACCTGGACGCCCAACGCGCAGCAAGCGGGCAATTACACGGTGAGTTTCACCGCGACCGACAACGGCGCGCCGCCACTGAGCGACACCAAGGGCGTGCCCATCACCGTCGGCAACGTGAATCGCCCACCCGTCGCCAACGCGCAAACCGTGACAACGAATGAAGACACGCTCGTCAATCTCACGCTCACCGGCAGCGATCCCGACGGCGACGCGCTGACCTTCACCATCGTCACGCAGCCCGCGCGCGGTACGCTCACGGGCACGGGCGCAACGCGTACTTATACGCCCGCGCCCAACGTGAACGGCGCAGACAGTTTCACCTTCCGCGTCAGCGACAGCACGCTCGACAGCCAGCCCGCGACCGTCACGCTCAACGTCGCATCCATCAACGACGCGCCTGTCTTGACCGTACCCGGCGCACAGACCGTCCAAGCCGGCCAATCCTTGACCTTCACTGTTTCAGCGACCGATGTAGACACCGGCCAGGTGCTGACCTATTCGGCGAGTAATCTGCCCACGGGCGCTGCGTTCAGCGCGGCGACGCGCCAATTCAGTTGGACGCCCACTGCCGCACAAGTCGGCAATTTCACCGTCACCTTCACTGTCACCGACAACGGCACGCCACCTTTGAGCAACAGTCGCACGGTCGCCATCACCGTGACCCCCGCCCCTAACGGCACAGTAACGGGCGTCGTGCGCAATGCCCAGACTGGGCAACCGCTCGCGGGCGCAACCGTTGCCATTGCCGGTACGGCACTGACCGCGACTTCGGCGGCCAACGGCGCATACACGCTCAGCAACGTACCGCCCGGCGCGCGCACATTGACGGCGACGGCCACCGGCTTTGCCGCGACACAACTCGCCCTCACCGTCGTAGCCGGACAAACGCTGACGCAAAACATTTCGCTTTCGCCTACGTTGGCGACGGGACAGATACGCATCACGGTCAACTGGACAAAAGACGCCGCCGGCGCGCCCGACGATTTGGACGCGCATCTATACGGACCTGCGAGCAACAACCAATGCTTCCACGTTTACTTTGAGAACACCGGCTCGCTGACAGTCTCGCCTTTCGCCGCCTTGGAAGTAGACAACATAGCGTTGACAGGACATCCGCCCACCGAAACCATTCGCATCGCGCAACAGACGGCGGGGCTTTATCGCTTCTTCCTGCACGATTTCGAAAGCGAATACCCCGATGGCATCTCGCGTTCGCGGGCGACGGTGCAGGTGTTCGGCAGCAACGGCCTGGTGCGTACTTACGTTGCCCCCACGGGCGCGGGCGCGTTCTGGAATGTGTTCGAATTGAACGGCCAGACCGGCGTACTCACCGACATCAATCAACTCGCCGCCGCGCCGCCACCGTATACCTGCGGCAACGATTGTTCTTACACGCTCGCGCCCGCCAGCCAGTCGTTTCCCGCCACGGGCGGCCCCGGCAGCGTGAACGTTACGACGCAAACCAATTGTGCGCGCAACGCCACCAGCAGTGCCGCGTGGCTGACAATCACGGCGGGCGGTACAGGCACGGGCAGCGGCGCGATCAATTATTCCGTAGCCGCCAACACCGGCCTCGCGCGTACCGGCACGCTCACCGTCGGCAACGCCACCTTCACGGTCACCCAAGCGGGAACGAGCGGCGTGACGGTCGTAGACCATCGCACGACACTCGACGACAGTCGGAGCGGTTGCCCAACCCCTCCCCCTATCACGAAAACCGCCTTCCTAACGACGGATGCACAGGTTTACCATTGGGTAGCAATCAGCGGCGTGATCAGCGGCGACACTATGCGTTGGGATTTCATTCAGCCCAACGGCTCGGTGAATTTCACGCAAAGCTACACCTGGACCGCGAGTGGCGGCTTTTGTATTAGCGGGAGACTCTTAATCGCAGGCACTCCGGTGGCTTCATTGCCGGGCAATTGGCAGGTGCGCGTTTACTACAAAAACGGCTTGATCGTGACCGACAACTTCACGATTGGCACAAGCGCGGCGACGGAAGAGTTGCAAACCTTACCGCGCAAAGGTGAACCAAAGAGTTGGCGCGCGCCGAACAATTAATGCGATTGGCTATCGCAGGCAACTGAACAAACGCCTCATTGCCCCTTGCCCATTCCGCCTTGACCATTGTTTAGCAAAAAGAAAAGAGCTTGCTCTGCTAAACAATGGTCAAGGCGGAATGGGCAAGGGGCAATGGGCAATGGGCAATTCAACCTGCTCGCGAGCAAATATGTCGCGTTGCTTTTCTTGAAGGGCGCGTGCTTGATTTCGCCACCGCATGAAAATCCTATCTATCGCTCTATCGTTATTCGTAGGCTGGTCGGTCAGCGCCCAAGTCGCGCCGCCCAAACCGCTCGCGCCGCTGCCTTCGCCCGCGCAACTCGCGTGGCAACAGCTTGAGTATTACGCCTTTGTCCATTTCGGCATGAATACGTTCACCGATCACGAATGGGGCGAAGGCCGCGCGCATCCAGACAATTTCAACCCGACGAACTTTGACGCGCGGCAATGGGCGCGCGTAGCCCAAGCCGCAGGCATGCGCGGCATCATCATCACGGCCAAACATCACGACGGCTTTTGTTTGTGGCCTTCGGCGACGACTGAGTATTCGGTCAAGGCTTCGAAGTGGCGCGAGGGCCTTGGCGATGTGTTGAAAGAGTTGTCGGCGGCTTGCAAGGAATACGGCTTGAAATTTGGCGTATACATCTCGCCGTGGGATCGCAATCATCCGTTGTATGGCACGCCGAAATACAACGCGGTTTATAAAGCGCAATGGCGCGAATTGTTGAGCAATTACGGCGAAGTCTTCGAGTCGTGGCTGGACGGCGCGAACGATGGCAAGAAACGGATGACCTATGATTTTTGGGGCTTCTTCTCGACGATCAAAAGTTTGCAACCGCGCACGATCATCTTCAGCGACGCGGGGCCAGATATTCGTTGGGTAGGCAACGAGAAAGGCTTCGCGGGCGAAACCAACTGGTCGCCGCGCGACAACGAGGGCACGTTCCCCGGTTTCGCCGATGAAAAACAATTGAATGTCGGTGATGAAAACGGAACTACGTGGCTGCCCGCCGAATGCGACGTTTCGATTCGCCCCGGCTGGTTTTATCACGTCAACGAAGACGAAAAGGTTAAGTCGGTTGAACAACTGATGAACATCTATTACGGCTCAGTCGGACGCAACGCGAATCTGCTTTTGAACCTCGGCGTAGACCGTCGCGGCCTCATCAACGAAAACGACGAACGCCGCCTGATGGAATTCAAAGCCGCGCGCGAAGCCGAATTCAAAAACCAAATCGCCGTGCGTCGTGTTACTGCGAGCAATACGCGCGGCGCAGCATTCAGCGCAGCCAAAGCGATTGATGCTGATGCCAACAGTTATTGGGCTACGGCGGACGGCTTGAATGAAGCCACACTTGAATTGGATTTCGGCACGGAAGTCGAATTGAATCGCTTGCTCATTCAAGAACACATCGCACTCGGTCAACGGGTCAAAAAGTTTTCGGTTTCGATTTGGCGCAACGGCGCTTATGAAAGCATCGCGCAAGCGACGACCATTGGTTATAAACGATTGCTGCGCTTTCCAATGGTCAAAACCGGCAAGATCAAGATCAGTATTGATGCGGCGAAAGCGTGTCCGACGATTAATGATATAGCGGTTTATCGCGCCCCTTGAGTCAGCATATGGCCTTAAGTTGCGCGATATTGTTCAAGGAAGATTATGAGTGAGCATATAAAACAACATTTGCTTTTCATGGTTTTGATCTACGGCCTTGCTTTGATCTCAGGCCAGGCACAGGCCAATCAACCAGCTTCGCCAGCCCAACTAACGCAACAAGCACCAACTCCAGACGAAGTACAAAAATGGTCGTTTGAGAAACGTGCGCAGTACTACGCTTCGCAATATCTCGAAAACCTTCCAGATTTTATCGTCAATCAGCAGATCAAACGGATGCAACATTCGCAGGGCAACAAAGATTGGCAAGTGGTTGATGATTTGGTAATTGAGCTTACCTACACAGCCAAAAAAGGCGACGTTTATAAATTGCTCAAGCAAAATGGCAAGCCAGTTAAACGCAAATACGATCCCAGCCTCGGTGCTACTTCGATGGGAGAGTTTGGCGAAATCATGGCATTGCTTTTCAAGGCTCGGTTTCTCAAGTCACGGCAGGACAACTTTCGCAACCGACCAGCATTGGCTCTCGATTATGTTATTGAAAAAGCCGATGCCAAATACCAACTCACGGAAAGTACTACGCGTCAACAAATCACAACTGGTCTTGAAGGAACGGTCTGGATTGATGCCCAATCAGCGCGGATATTGCGCATTGAATATTCCGCATCGAATATCCCGGCGGAATTTCCATTGTCTGTAGCCGAACACGCCATTGATTACCGGGAAATCACGGTTAAGGGAAAGCAGTACCTGTTACCTAACACGGCAGAATTTTTAGTTGGAAACGAACGAAACAATTTTTACCAACGGAATTACATTGAGTTTCTAAACTACCGAGTCTTTGACACCGATTTGAAAATTTCCATTGAAGAGGAGCCGGTGAAAAAGAACCCTTAAAATTCTTTGCTCTGCCCTTTCATTAAACTTCATTACAAGGAGCTTTCTCATGTCACTTCGTAAGATCACCTTTCTTAGCGTTGTTATCTTCACTCTCGTATTGATCGCCGATGCACAAGACCGCATCGGCGCAATCAGCATACGTGTCGCGCTTGACCACAGCGACTGGCGTTACGAATTCGGTCAGCCCGTGAAATTCACTATCGCAGTAATTCAAGACGGTCAGCCCGTACCCAATGCCTTCGTCAAATATCGCATCGGCCCCGAAGCGATGACGCCAACGATTGAGAAGACCGTGACGCTGACGAGTCCGACGCTGACGGTCGAAGGCGGTACGCTTAACGAATCTGGTTTTTTGCGCTGCCTTGCGACGGTCGAGATGTACGGCAAAACCTATCGCGGCCTTGCGACTGCGGCGTTTAAGCCGGAGCAGTTGCAACCGACTATTGCGAACCCCAACGATTTTGACGGCTTTTGGGAAGCAGGCAAACAGGCGCTGGCGAAAATTCCGCTGGATGCGCGGCTGACTTATTTGCCTGATTACAGCACATCGAAATCGGCGTGCTATCACGCAAACCTTCAGAGCATCGGAATGGGCGCTGCGCCTTCGCGTTTGTACGGCATCTTTTGCGAACCGCGCGCCGAAGGGAAATATCCGGCTTTGTTGAGCGTACCCGGCGCAGGCGTGCGGCCTTATCGCGGCATGACCGAAATGGCTGACAAGGGCTTCATCACGTTGCAAATCGGGATTCACGGCATTCCGGTCACGATGGAACAAGTCGTTTATGACAACCTCGGCGCAGGCGCGTTTATGGGCTATTGGACTTACAACATGGACAACCGCGACCGGTATTATTACAAGCGCGTTTATCTGGGTTGCGTACGTGCGAATGATTTTTTGGTGCAGCATCCGAAATTCAACGGCAAAGATTTGATGGTCACCGGCGGTTCGCAAGGCGGCGCGCTTTCGATCATCACGACGGCGCTCGACCCGCGCGTGAAAGCGTTGGCCGCTTATTATCCGGCGTTGTCTGATACGACGGGCTATCTCAAAAATCGCGCAGGCGGTTGGCCGCATATGTTTCGGCAAGATGGCGCAGGTTCGCATCGCACGGCGGACAAAATCGAAACGCTGGGTTATTACGACGTAGTCAATTTCGCCCGCCGCGTTAAAGTACCGGGCTTGTATTCGTGGGGATTCAACGACGAGACGTGTCCGCCGACTTCGATGTATGCGAGTTACAACGTCATCGCAGCGCCCAAGCAGTTATTGCTCGCGCTCGAAACCGGACACAACACCGTCCCCGAACAAGTCGAAAAGGTGAATCGCTGGATTGAGAACTTTTTGAAAACCGGCAAGACCGAGTATTGAGTTAAGAGCGTAGTTACACATTGAATATCCGCTTTGGCTTTACTGGGCTTTCGCCACAAAGAAGCACAAAAATCACAAAACCTTTCTTTCCTTTTGTGGTTTTTGTGCTTCTTTGTGGCGAAAGCCTTACAGGTAGCGGTAACTCTCTAAGTTCAAAACAAGTGCTAAGGTTTTACTCCTGCGAGAGCCAGCGGCTGCGCGCGTAACTTTGCTCGCTAAAATATCCGCGCAGCAATTCGACGGCGGGCGGCTGATTAGGCTTGAGCAAGACTGACACTACGTCATAACGAAACGGCTCGTCATTTACGCTGAGAATGCGGCGGTAAAGGCGAGCCGTTTTGATGATGTGTCGTTGCTTGGCGCGGTCTACGGCAGTTTCTGGCGTAGTGAAAGCGTCGTCGGTGCGGGTTTTGACTTCGATGAAAGCGAGGGTGAAAGGCCGGCCCGATCCTTCGTAAGATTCGTCATAAGCGATGATGTCAATCTCGCCGGTGATGGGGCGTCCGGTAGGGCCGTAACCAATCGGCGCGACGTAATTCGTCACGACCAACCGATAACCGTGCGCGAGCAGGTGTTCGAGCGCCAACGCTTCACCTCGTTGACCGAGCGCGTGACGCGCATCCGATTTAGTTTTACGTTCAAACCACATCAGCCGCCACCTCCCCCGATAACCTCAAGGCATTGTGACAAAGTGAAACGCGGCAGTGATTCACTCAGCGAAAACATCGCGGAATCTCTGACATAAAGCGCGTTGAGTTTGTCGGCTTGCAACGCCCACCGCGCCGAAGCCTTCATATTCTTTTCAGTATCGCTCACCGCCATTACCGCTAACGCCGGATCAAGATAACGTAACACGCTTGTGCCCTCGATAATGACGCCAATGACGCCGGGCGTTGCGACACGAGCCAGCGCGCCATGAATGCCTGCTTCGACTTGCTCATCGGTGGCGATCACCCAATGCACGTTGCTGGCTCCGGCATCCCAAAATCTGCCAGTGTCTTTGCCGCAGGTATAAGTCTCAGTTCTGCCTGAACGAATCACCGCCTCTTTGCCCAACAAGCCGCTGACGCAACAGGCTTGCGGGTCTTTGCCGCACGAACGGTAATGTCCGCGCGAGAGCTTGATGGCTTCCCACGGCTCGTGTGCGGAGAGTTCGCGCAACAGATCGCAGACGAGCGTCGTTTTGCCGCTGTTTGATGAAGTGCCTGCCACGACGATGATTTTGAGATGTGAGAAGGTGTCTTGCATAGAAATTTCAGTGAACCAGTTCTCGGCTTGCCGCGTATCAGCCCATCGGATAGCATCGCTATCAAGTCAGTATCTTAACCGACTCAATCCTAACGCAACTTACTCAAGGAGAGTTTCTTATGCGGCAACGGCTTCAAGCGGCCTTGCTTATTGCTTCATTTGCGCTTGTCTCAGGCGCGACGGCTTTCGGCCAACAACTCAATATCAAGACGCATACGCTCAAAAACGGAATGAAGATCGTCGTCGAAGAAGATCGTTCGATTCCTAACGTAGCGCTTTATATCTTTTACCGCATCGGTTCGCGCAACGAGCGACCAGGCACGACAGGGCTTTCGCATTTCTTTGAACACATGATGTTCAACGGCGCGAAAAAATACGGCCCGAAAGAATTCGACCGCGTGATGGAAGCGGCAGGCGGCGCGAACAATGCTTATACCAGCAACGACCTCACCGTTTATCAAGACTGGTTTCCCAACACGGCGCTCGAATTGATTTTCGATCTTGAAGCCGACCGCATCCGCGATTTGAATATTGATGCCGCCGTAGTCGAGTCAGAACGCGGCGTTGTTGCTTCAGAGCGCCGCTCCAGCGTAGACGCGAACAACTTCGGCGTATTGAACGAACAACTCGAAGCCACGGCTTATACGGCGCACCCTTACCAATGGCCCGTCGTCGGCTGGATGGTAGACATCGAAAACTGGAAGCTCGAAGACCTTAAGAAACATTTCGAGATGGGTTATTCGCCGTCGAACGCGACGATGGTCGTGAGCGGCGCGGTGTCGGCAGAAGAGATCATCAAGCTGGCAGAAAAGTATATCGAACCGATTCCGTCGCACGCGCCGCCTCCGCCGGTGACGACCAAAGAACCGCCGCAACTCGGCGAGCGTCGCGTCGTCGTGCAAAAGCCCGCGCAATTGCCGCTGCTCGCCATCGGCTATCACGTACCCGAAGCGAAGCATCCAGACTATTACGCCTTACAGGTGTTGCAGACGATTCTGTTCAGCGGCCAAAGCTCGCGGATGTATCAACGCATCGTAGACAAAGACCAACTTGCCTTGTCGGTGAACGGCAACAGCGGCGCGAGTTTCGACCCGACGCTGTTCACGATCTTTGCGCAACCCAAGTCGGGCATCGCGCCTGAGAAAGTCGAAGCGGCGATTTATGACGAACTCGACAAAGTTAAAGTTGAGGCCGCCATTACCGACGACGAATTGCAAAAGGCCAAAAACATTCAACTCGCTAACTTTTATCGCCAACTTAAAACCATCAACGGCAAGGCGAATACGCTCGGCACGTATGAAGTTTTTTTCGGCGACTATAACAAGCTGTTCACGGCGGCGGATGATTACGCCAAAGTGACGAAGGCCGATTTGCAACGCGTCGCATCGGCTTATTTCACCGCAAAAAATCGCACGGTAGCGACGCTCGTGCCGGAAAAGAAATAGCTCTCCCGTGTCCGTAGCCCGACCGTTAGCGAGGGCTACCTTGAGGCTGCGCTTGGTAATGCCGAAGGGCGCAACACCGAGGTAGCCCTCGCTAACGGTCGGGCTACGGACACGCTACGCGTCGCTCAATGACAGACAGACTTACCAGTATGAATAAACATATTCTTTCTCTTTTGCTTATCGTTTTACTCATCGCGCCTGCGACGTTCGCGCAATCTGCCCAATCCAGTGGACTCAAGCTGCCTGCCTATAAAAAAGCCAAGCTCAAAAACGGCTTGACCGTGTTGTTGATGGAACAGCGCGAAGTTCCGCTGGTCAGTTTCAGCGTGCTGGTCAAGGCCGGAGCCGCTGCTGACGCGGCGGGCAAAGAGGGTACGGCGGCGATGGTGGCGGGCTTGTTGCGCAAGGGCGCGAAGGCGCGCACCGCCGATCAGATTGCTGCCGAACTCGATTTCGTAGGCGCGCAGTTAGGTTTCGGCAGCGGCCCTGACAGCACGACCGGACGCGCGGAGTTCGTCAAAAAAGACGTAGCGAAAGGTTTAGAAATTCTCGCCGACTGTTTGCTTGCGCCTACGTTTCCTCCCGACGAATTCACCAAGTTGCAAAAGCAAACGGTGGACGGTTTGAAAGGCGCGAAAGATCAGGCGCAAGCCGTGATCGGCAATTATTACAACGCCTATCTATTCGGCAGCGCGCATCCTTACGGCAGGCAGATGACCGAAGCGAGCGCCGCCGCCCTCACGCGCGAAGACGTACAAAAGTTTTATGCGACCTATTACACGCCGTCGAATACTGTGCTGACCGTGGTCGGCGATTTCGTGACGGCAGAGATGGAAAAAATGCTTGAAGCCAAATTCGGCGTGTGGGCGGCGAAGGCTGCGCCGACGGTCAACGTACCCGAAGCCCCTGCCTTCACCGGCAAAAAGTTGCTGTTGATTGATAAGCCCGATTCGACGCAAACCTATTTTCGCATCGGCAATCTGGGCATCGCGCGCAATCAAGCCGACCGTGTGCAAATCAATGTGATCAATACGTTGTTTGGCGGACGCTTCACTTCGATGCTGAACGATGCGCTGCGCGTGAGTTCGGGACTGACCTACGGCGCGAATTCGTTTTTCGATCAACGCAAGGCGCGCGGGCCGTTTGCGATTGCGACTTACACGCGCAATGAGACGACCGTGCAAGCGATTGATCTCGCGCTCAAGATTCTCGACAAGTTGCATGCCGAAGGCGTCGGCGAAAAGGATTTGCAGTCAGCCAAGAATTACATCAAGGGGCAGTTTCCGCCGCAGATCGAAACCAACGACCAACTCGCGGCGCAACTCGCCAATCTCGAGTTTTACGGACTGGACGCACGCGATATTGATGATTACGCGCAAACGGTAGACGCGATGACCGTGGCCGACGCGCGCCGCATCATCAAGACCTATTTCCCGAAAGACGATTTGGTTTTTGTGTTGATCGGCAAGGCCAGCGAGATTGAAAGCGCCGTTAAGAAATACGCACCGAAGCTGGATAAGAAGGCCATCACAGATGCGGGGTACTGATTCTGTTTAGTTTGCACTCGGCACCAGCTACCAGCTTGCGCCACAACAATTCGTCACAGGAGCAATTATGAAAGCTATCGTTTTACGTGAACTCGGCGGCCCCGAAAAGCTGCTTTATGAAGATGTCGCCACGCCCACACCCGGCGCAGGCGAAGCCGTCGTCAAACTCAAAGCGGCTGCGCTCAATCACCGCGACCACTGGATTCGCGTGGGGCAATACGCGGGCATCAAGCTGCCGATCATTCTCGGCTCTGACGGCGCAGGCATTGTCGAAGCCGTCGGCGAGGGCGTTGACAACTCGCTCATCGGCAAGGAATGCGTCATCAATCCGAGTTTGGATTGGGGCGAGAACGATGCGGCGCAAGGCAAGAACTATCGCATCCTCGGCTTGCCCGATGACGGAACGCACGCTGAATACATCAAGATTCCCGCTGAGAACGTGTGCGCGAAACCTGCGCACTTATCGTGGCACGAAGCCGCTGCGTTGCCGCTCGCGGGACTCACGGCTTATCGCGCCGTCATCTCGCGCGCCAAAGTTCAAGCCGGTGAAAAAGTACTGGTCACAGGCATCGGCGGCGGCGTCGCTACGTTTGCGTTGCAGTTCGCATTGGCCGCAGGTGCCCAAGTATTTGTAACTTCGGGCAGCGCCGAAAAGTTGGCCAGCGCACAGGCGTTGGGCGCTAGCGGCGGAGCTAATTACAAAGAAGCCGGTTGGGACAAAGCCATCATCGAAATGACCGGCGGCGGCCCCGACGTTGTGATTGACAGCGCGGGCGGCGAATCACTCGAAACCGCCGTCAAGATCGTCAAGCCCGCCGGACGCATCGTGTTCTTTGGCGCGACGAATGGCCTCGCGCCGAACCTTGATTTGCGCCGCATCTTTTTCAAACAATTGAATGTGTTCGGTTCGACGATGGGCAGTCCGCGCGAATTCGATGCGATGCTCAAACTTTATAACGACAAGCAACTCAAACCCGCCGTAGATCAAGTCTTCCCGCTCGCCGAAACCGCCGCCGCCCATCAACGCATGATGGAAGCCGGACAGTTCGGCAAGATCGTTTTAGAAATCTCTTGAGTGCAGAATGCGGAGTGCGGAGTTATTCAACTTTGAGCTTCTGCGAAAAAAGAAAATGCCGTGCGGTAAAGATTCAGTTGCCGCGCGGCATTTGTTACTACACTCCGCACTCCGCACTCCGCATTAACTTCTGTAACGTTTCTCTCTGCCTTGCACCTTGCTATGCAAACCCAATTGCTGTTTGTCTAAACAGCTTCCCTAACCAAACGGTAATCAAATTCCCCAATTTTGCGAAGATGCCTAAAGCATCTGAATCTCCTCGCTGATTCAGCATCTCTGCTTCCCTTACCGTCAACTCTTTGCAGTTAATCAAATCCCATTTCGTCACGTTGCATCACCTTGATGGGTTGATGTGCGCGAGGTTTCTCTATGCAAAACAAACTCACACGCTGGTCTTGGTGTGCCTGCCTGTTGCTGGGCATGGCCTTGAATATATTCGCCGCTGAAACAGGTCAGACTTATCCGGCGGCTTCGATGGTAAGCGATCAGAAACCCGGTTCGTTGCTGGTTTATAACGTATACACCTCTGACGCGGCTGACCCGAACAAGGTGAACTCGCGCCTTTCGATCACGAATACCAATCGCACTGTGCCGATCATGGCGCATTTGTTTTTCTTAGACGGCGCGTCTTGTTCGGTGGCTGATGCGTTTGTCTGCCTGACGCCCAACCAAACTATCGCTTATCTGGCTTCAGATATTGACCCCGGCGTCACCGGCTACGTCATCGCCGTCGCGGTTGATTCAAACAACGGCCTGCCGATCAATTTCAACCATCTGATCGGCGATGCTTATGTGTGCCTTTCGTCGGGACATATCGGCAACCTGGCCGCCGAGGCTTTTGCCGCCGTCTTTAACGAACCGCAAGAATATGACGGCGCGGCGAGTTCGACGACGTTGTGGTTCGATGGTTCGGGGCGACCGAATTCTTACAACCCGCTGCCGCGCACCCTGGCCGTAGACAACCTGTCGAGCCGCGCTACCGGTTCATCGCAATACTTGATCGTCAATCGCATCGGCGGCGATCTGTCAGACTCCGCTAGTTCGGTGGGCAACCTGTTCGGCTTGCTTTATGACGACACCGAAAGTGCTTACAGCTTCAATCTGTCAACCGCGAACTGCCAGTTGGCGGGTGAATTGTCGAACACGTTTCCGCGCACTACGCCGCGCATCGAAACGGTAATTCCTGCCGGACGTTCGGGCTGGATGCGTTTCAACGATTTCTCTACTAGCGGCGGCATTCTCGGCGCAGTCTTCGAACATCATTCGGCTGTCAACTCGGTGAATGACGCCTTCACCGGCGGACACAATTTGCACAAACTCTCTTTCAATCTATCGAACGCCGGCACGAATAACGCGCCGCGTTTGACGATCCCAATTTTTCCCCCAGCCTGTTAGGCCCTCCAGCTTATTAGGCCACTTTGCTAGGCGCGCGTCCCCTTTGCGCCAGCGGGAGAAAGTTCGCATGGCCTCGCGGACTTTCTCCCACGCTTTGCCCTAAGCGCGGCGAGGTTTCGGCACTTGTGAACCGTGGTGCCAGGTGCTGAAACCTCGCGCGTGCTGCGGGCTGTCCGAGACGACAGCCCATCAACGAAAAAGCCACCGAACGCTGCAACTCACCCGCAGCGTTACGGTGGCCTTTTTGAGTGCGGAGTGCGGAGTGCAGGGTGCGGAGTTTAAGAAAAAATGCCGAGCGATTGATCGCGCGGCATTTTCTTTTTCAGGGTAATCAATGCGGTGAAACTCCGCACTCCGCACTCCGCACTCCGCACTCTAACGCTGACCTTCGACCCATTCCTCACCGTCGGTGAAGATTTCTTTTTTCCAGATCGGAACCGTTTCTTTTACGCGGTCAATCGCGTAATGGCACGCAGCGAAAGCGACTTTGCGATGCGGCGAAGCGACGACGATGACGATGCTCGACTCTTTCACGTCGAGTTCGCCAAAGCGATGGATGATGCCGATGCGTTCGATGTCGGGCCAGCGTTCACGCATTTCGTCGCCGACCTTGCGCATCTCTTTGACCGCCATCGCGGGATAGGCTTCGTATTGCAGCTTCACTACGCCGCGCCCTTTCGTGTTGTCGCGCACCGTACCGTCAAACGTCACCAACGCGCCCGTGCCTTCGGTCAAAATGCGCTGTTCGAGCGCAGCCTTATCAATCGGTTCGCGCGTAATCTCAAAAACGTCTTCACTCATTTGGCGTAATAGCCCTCGTAATTGATCGCTTCCATCGGCTTCAAAGTTTTGGCGATGGCCTTGCGTTCATTGGTCAAAATCTTTTCGTCGCCTTTCTCGTTCATTTGGGTTTTGGTGACGGTCTTGATGCCGATCAGAAAGTTGCTGCTCTCTTGCGTTGAGAATCCCGTGTTGCGGTCAAAGTCGGTAATGTCCAAGCCAATCAAGCCGAACTGTTTTGTCACCGCGTCATAACGCAAACGCCACGTCTGATTGGTCAGATTGCGCGAGCCATATTCCTGATGAACGACAATGACGCCGTTGCGGATTTCGGCTTGCACGGGCGTTTCCGCTCCGCCATAAAACGCGCCACCACAACGGGTGCAAAGCAATAGCTTCGTCGCCACGCCCGCGCGCAACCATTTGCCATCCGTCGTTTTCAGCAAGGCCAGCAAGGCGCGCTGGCGTTCGGCCAGATTGTCTTTAAGATTCTCTTTATCCGCATTGGCGGGCAGCGCTTCTACCAACACCAGCACCGCGTCAGCTACGGTGTCTTTGTTCAAATCACCTTCGAGTTGGTGTTCGATCTGCCAGCCAGTCGGCACAAAGGCGGGCAACGTAGCCGCCATCGCGGGCAAGCGTTCAGATTTCAGTTGCGCGCCAACCGTTGCGCTGCCCAGTCCAAGTGAGAAGTAAACGAGCGCAAAGATTTTCAGAGTTCTCATGGTTTGTATCCTTGTTTGCATCCTTTGGTGGCTATGCGTTCTCAGAAATACGCCATTGTCCATTATCAATTGTCCTTTCTTAGGCAGAAGGTAACGGTTGCCTGATGCCCCTCTGCCTAAGAAAGGACAATTGATAATGGATAATGCTGTTGCCGCGCAGCATACCATGCGCGTCAGACTAGGCAGATATAGGCAACGCTGCTACTGTATCCCGCACGCAATACATACCAACCCAAAGGAACTCACACGATGATTTCAACGATTCGCTTCGTCACGTTGCTCATGCTTTGCGCCGTTTTGTCGCTCAAGGCCGCCGCGCAAACGCGCCCCAACATCGTATTCATCATGACCGACGACCACGCGGCCCATGCGCTGTCGTCGTATGGCAGCCGTCTCATCAAAACGCCGCATCTCGACCGCATCGGCAAAGAAGGCATGCGATTCGCCAATGCCTTCGTGACGAATTCGATCTGTACGCCGAGCCGCGCCGTCATTCTCACCGGCAAGTATTCGCACCTGAACGGCGTGCCCGTGTTTAATCACTTAGACAACTCGCAACCGTTGCTGTCGAAATACATGCAGACGGCTGGTTATCACACCGGCATCATCGGCAAGTGGCATCTGGGCGGGAACAACGCACAACGTCCCAACGAAGGCATGCCCACCGGCTTTGACTATTGGAACATCCTGCCGGGACAAGGTTTGTATTTCGACCCCGTAATGATCGAGTTGGGTGAACGCAAAAAGCTGAAAGGTTATACGACCGATCTCATCACCGATTACGCGATGCAATTCATTGAGAAACGCCCGAAAGACAAGCCATTCTTTTTGATGTATCACCACAAGGCGCCGCATCGAAACTGGCAGCCCGATGAAAAATATCGCAAGCAATTCGAGAACGTGACGCTGCCATTGCCCGCGACGTTTAATGATGAATACGCAGGCAAGTCCGACGCTTCACGCAACGCGACGATGCATATTGACCAAGACCTCAACGACAACGATCTCAAGATGAAACCGCCCGCAGGATTAGCCGGGCAGGAGCTCAAACAATGGAAGTATCAACGTTATATGCGCGATTACCTCGCCTGCGTTCAATCGGTTGACGACAACGTAGGCCGCTTTCTCGATTACCTCGACAAAAACGGATTGGCCGAAAATACGCTGGTGATTTATACGTCCGATCAAGGTTTCTTTTTGGGCGAACACAACTTTTTCGACAAGCGGTTTATGTACGAAGAATCGTTGCGCACGCCGTTGCTGGTGCGTTGGCCGAAGCAGATCAAGCCCGGTCAGGTCAGTCAAGCGATGGTGTTGAACCTCGACTTCCCTGCCACGATGCTGGACGCAGCCAGCGTGCCGGTTCCGGCGGATATGCAAGGCCGCAGCTTCCTGCCGGTGTTGCGCGGCAAAACGCCACGCGACTGGCGCACTTCGATGTATTACCGCTATTACCACCCCGGCCATCACAACGTAGCAGCGCATTACGGCGTGCGCACGCAGCGTTACAAGCTGATCTTTTTCAACAAGCTCAATCAGTGGGAGCTTTACGATTTGCAAAAAGACCCGCGCGAGATGAGCAATGTTTATAGCAATCCGGCTTATGCCAAAACGGCTGAAGAGTTGAAGAAAGAGTTGCAACGGCTGCGGCTGCAATACAAAGACGAAGACCAGTTTCAGGACAACCTGCCAAAAGACGACGTGGGGTAAACGGTAGCGCAACTTGCCGAAGTTGCGCACTTCACCACCGCGCGCCTTGATCCGAAGGGTTAAAGCGTAAAGCACACAACCTCGGCAGGTTGTGCTACCGCTTATGCAAATTCGCACCGCACAAATGCACGAAGTGCCTGCCCTGCAAGCCTTGATCGGTCGCTCGGTGCGCGCGTTGGGAGCAGGCTATTACACGCCGCGCCAAATCGAACTCTCGCTCATTCACGTCTTTGGCGTAGACACGCAACTCATCCACGACCAAACCTATTACGTGGTTCACGATGATGACGCATATGTAGGCTGCGGCGGATGGAGCAAGCGCCGCACGTTATTCGGCGGCGATCAAATAAAGTCGGGCGAAGACAACCTGCTCGACCCAACGCAAGAGGCCGCGCGCATTCGAGCCTTTTTCATTGATCCGCTTTACGCGCGACGCGGACTCGGCAAACAGTTGCTGGCGATTTGCGAAACGGCTGCGCAACAAGCGGGCTTCACGCGCTTTGAGTTGGCAGCCACGTTGTCAGGCGTACCGCTTTATGAAGCCTGCGACTATCGCGCGGTTAAAGAATTCGCCGTGCCGATGCCTGAAAACGAAACCTTGCCGATTGTGCAAATGGAAAAATCTCTCTTTACATGATGTTTCTCGATCAAGCCTTTGAGGCGAATGTGGCTACGCCGGAAGAAATGGATGCGCTGTGGGCAAACGGCTGGCGTCATTTCGGCACTTACTTTTTTCGTTATGCGCTGGCTGAATACCGCGAACAGATTTGTACCGTCACGCCGTTACGCATCGTACTTTCGCAGTTCACCTTGTCGCGCAGCCAGCAACGCATTCTGACGAAAAACCGCGACGTTGAAGTCGTGATACGCGACACGGCGATTGATGAAACGAAAGCTGAACTCTTTGACCGCCACCGCGAACGCTTCGATCACAACGTGCCCGAATCGCTCAACACCTTTCTCTCTTACGAACCGGCGCGCGTGCCGTGCCCCAATCAGGAGCTTTGCGTATTCGACGGCGACAGGCTTTTGGCCGCGAGCTTTTTGGATATTGGCGCGCGCGCAACGTCAGCGGTTTATGCGATGTTCGAGCCTAACGAACACAAACGCAGCCTCGGCATTTTCACGATGCTAAAAGCTATCGAACATTCGCGGGCGTTGGGTTGCACGCATTACTATCCGGGTTACGCTTACCGCGAACCAAGTGTTTACGATTACAAAAAACGTTTCGCCGCGCTCGAATATCTCGACTGGGATTTCGGCTGGCGAACTTATTCTGAGCTTGAGTAGCGTAACCTGCCGAGGTTGCGCCGTTGCTCATTTATCAATTTCACCGAAGGCGCAACTTCGGCAAGTTGCGCTACTTTTTCCCGAAAAAAACCTATGACGAAATTACGCTGGGGAGTGTTAAGCACTTCAAAATTTGCGCTCACTAAAATCCTGCCTGCGCTGCAACATTGCCAGCACAGCGAAGCGGTCGCCGTTGCTTCGCGCGATTTGGCGAAGGCACAAGCCTTTGCCAAACAATTCAACTTGCCCAAGGCTTACGGCTCATACGAAGAACTGCTGGCGGACGCCGACATTGACGTGATTTACAACCCGACGCCGAATCATTTGCACGTACCTTTGACGATCAAGGCTTTGGAAGCAGGCAAGCACGTGCTGTGCGAAAAGCCTATCGGATTGAATTCGAGCGAAGCGCAGTTACTCGTCGAAGCGGCGGCGCAACATCCATCGTTGAAAGTGATGGAAGCGTTTATGTTCAGGCTGCATCCGCAATGGATAAAGGCCAAAGAGATCGTTGCGGCAGGCGGCATCGGCGCGTTGCGCACCGTGCAATCGCTCTTTTCATATTTCAACAACGACGCGGCGAACGTACGCAATCAAGCCGACATCGGCGGCGGCGGCTTGATGGATATTGGCTGTTACAACATTTCACTGTCGCGTTTCTTATTCGACGCCGAACCGAAGCGCGTGATGGGCCTAGTCGAATACGACCCGCAATTTCACACCGACCGCATCGCTTCGGGCTGGCTCGATTTCGGCAACGGCACGGCGACGTTCACGTGTTCGACGCAAATGGCTCCTTATCAACGCGTGAATATTTTCGGCACGACGGGACGCATCGAGATTGAGATTCCCTTCAACGCGCCGCCCGATCAACCAACGCGACTGTGGCATCAGCACGACGGGCAAACCGAAGAGATCAGCTTCGCGGTGTGCGATCAATACACGATTGAGGCGGATGCTTTTTCGCTGGCGGTGATGAACGGTACGCCTGTGCCGACGCCACTCACAGACGCAGTCGCCAACATGCGCGTGATCGAAGCCGTGGTCATCAGCGGCAAAACCAATGCGTGGGTTACGTTATGAATTGAAAAAAAGGGTAGACAGAATGCGGCATGCTCCCTGACTACCCTTTTTTAGTTCGCGGTAAACCCCGCAGATGAACTTGCCATTTATTTCACCGCGTTAACTCGCCCGACAAATCTTGATTGGTTAGTAGCCTTTTCCCCACAAAAAGAGCGAAACCATTTGGGTAATGAGAGATCGAGAAAGATTGGTGCCAGAACCTGTCCACCATCACGCCATTTCGCGCCCCTGGCAGTGTACCTAGCCAGAAGATAGCGGAAAGCGAACAGGTTCCAGCCCAACACCGCCGAATGAGGGACGCGGGAAAACGTTTCGCAAGAAATTATCAGGTCAGTGAATTTGGACTGTTAAAGGGAGCGTCGTGGCTTCTGTCTCTGGCGACTGATCGCTTCGCAGGCGCAGTTCATAACGCCCTGCGGTCACAAGGTGCGCAGGGATGGTAAGCAGCAATACGCGGCGGCCTTGCATACGGCGCACGGCAACACGAGGGTTATGCCAGATTCGGTTATCGGCGGCGTTGTGCAATGAGGCTTGATAGAACGCCGCCACTGCATCGTCTGCCGCTGTTCCCAGGTCGAGTTGCAATTCGATTTGGCTGGTTCCAGCTTTGAGGTTCAACACCGCCGCTTCTTCAGTTTGGCGCGTCAGGTTGAGCGCCAGTGAGAACGTAGCGATCTGCGGTTTTGCATTCGCTGCCGCAGGCGTCGCGGCAGATTCGGGCGTGGGTGTGACAGCAGGGGATGCGCTGCTCACGGGTTCGTGAGGCGTAGGCGTTACGCTAAGCGCAATGATAGGCGTTGGTTGATTAGTACGTTTACTGAATTGCCATACGCCCAAGCCCAACAACACCAAGCCTGCCGCCAGCGCCGCCCAACGAACTGGCGAGTCGAAAGCAAACCAGCCGTGCCAGAACCGCGAGGAGGAAGCGACAGAGTCAACGTTGGACGGTGGGTCGCCCAACGTTGATAGCGGGGGGAAAACTCGTGCGCCAGATCGCGCAGGGCTTGTAAAGTAGCGACTTTCTCGCGCCATACCGCAGAGCGCGCTAGCCGTGTAGTCAGCAATTCGTGTTCGTCGGGTTCCAACGCGCCAGAGAGAAAACCATCCAGCAACTCATCGCGCAGACTCTGCACTTCTTCAAGCAGCGCCGGATCACCGACATAACGCAAATCAAAGGCTTCTTGCTCTTGCTCAGAGAGGCGGCCCAGCATATAGCGCCGCATCTCATCAGATTGAGGGGATTTTTCTGTCATCACAAACCTCCTGACACCACTAACTTCGGCAGGTTCGATACATTGCCGGCCTGCCTTTTTTTTCACCGTAAACGCCGACGAATGACGCGCGGGAAAAAACGTTTCGAGTTTTCTTTCAGCCTTTCAGCCTTTCGCTAATTTAACCGGACGGCGGCGCATACAACGGGTGACGCAAACTTCCAGCTTCTCACGCAACCGAAACAACTTCAGCCGCAATACGCTCGGCTGAATCCCCAGCGCCTCGGCCAGTTCGCGCCGCGTGTCGAGTTTGGCTTTGCCCTGTTCGCGGTAATAAGCCAGCAATAACTCACGATCAGCGGCTTCGAACTTTTGCAGGCATTCGCGCAAACAAAGCAACCGTGCTTCTTCCGTTTGTTGCTGTACGCGCTCTTCGAGCAAATGATGGGGAGTCGTATGCGTGACAGGTTCTACTTCGTCCAACGGAACCGCCGTGCGGTGTTTAGCCAATCGTTCGCGCCAGAGGTTGCGCGCGGTGGAATGCGGTGCGGCGGAACTGAGCCGCCTGCCCTTGCCCAATCGCCCGGCGGCGACGCTGGTCACGCAAGCCGAACGCCTCACGCGCAAATTGCTCAAGGCCGACTTGCCGGGCAAATACTTGCTGTATGGGCAACTCAGCGAATACGACAAGCTGGATGAATTGGTGTGCGAGTTGTATGGCTTGAGCGAAGAAGAGCGCGCCGAAATCTGGCGGTACGCGGGAACCAAATAATGAACCAGCCACGGGGGAAGAGGGGGGACACGGGGAATCGTTTGTGTCAGTAGCCCGCGCGTCAGCCTTGTCATTACCCAAAACTTTGCACGGTTTCAGCCCGCGAATGCGGGCAGTAGCATAAAGCCTGGGGTGAAGGCGTAAGCCGCAACCCCAGGGTAGTAAGCCAAAAGATTGGTTAGTCCGCGAAGCGGGCGGCAGCCAGTGAAAGTCATACGCCTTTTCGTGTGACGAACTGTCGCCCGCCTTCGCGGGCTAGCGCCTAAATTTCGCGCTTTTCCTGGGGTTTCGCCCAGCTTCTACGAAGCCGCGCTCCACCCCAGGCTTTATGC
>JAYSVR010000213.1:0-6107 GCA_043718445.1 Acidobacteriota bacterium
CGTGGGATTCCAAGACGGTGATTCGCACCGGTTACGGCATCTTTTTCGCACAGGCGTTTTATCCGGGTTGGGGCGGCGGCATTTCGCTCGACGGTTTCAACCTGAATCAATCGTTCAGTTCAAGCGGCACGGGCGGCGTGCTTCCGCGCTTCACTTTGCAACAGGGTTTCCCGCAAAACTTCGCTCGTCCGCCTTTCCTCACGGCTGACTTCCGCAACGGACAAGGCATTCTTTATCGTCCGGTAGACGCCAACCAACGGCCTTATTCGCAACAGTGGAATCTCACCATCGAACGTGAATTGCCGCTGGGCGTTTTTGGCAGCGTGGCCTATGTCGGCTCGAAAGGCACGCGCTTGCCGTCGAACCTGCAACCGTTGAATCGGATTGATCCGCGCAGTGCGACGGTGCAACAGTTGGGCGCGGCCAATCTCTATCAACAGGTAAATCCGACGACCGGCGTTTTCACGGCGAATGGCGCGACGGTGCGTGAGCCTTATGCCGGATGGGCGCGACAGCTTGATAACAAAGGCTGCAACCCGACCGTCGCTCAGGCTTTGATGCCGTTCCCGCAATACTGCGATCCGCTGTTTGGCTTGAATGAAAACGTCGGTAACTCGATTTATCATTCCTTGCAACTCAAGGCGGAACGCCGTTTCACCAAAGGCGTTTTCCTGTTGGCTTCTTACACCAACGCGAAACTCATCACTGATTCGGCTGACTCGGTGCAACGTGGGGCGAGCCAGTGGAACTCGGCAGGCGGCATCGTTTCGCCGTTCGAGCGTCGTCGCAATCGTTCGCTCGCGCCCGATGACGTACCGCAAACCTTCTCACTGGCGACGGTTTATTCGTTGCCGTTCGGCAAGAGCAAACAGTTCCTGAACAACGGTGGCATCGTTGATAAAGTCGTAGGCGGATGGCAGGCGAGTCTGGTTTACCGTTACTCGCGCGGCATTCCGTTCTTCTTTGGTTCGAGCAATTGTCAGGGCGGGGCTTTCCAACAAGCCTGCTTCCCTGGCCTCAAACCGGGGGCGAATCCGTTTTTGCAAGACCCGAATAAGTACACCGGCGAAGGCAAGCTGTTTAACATCAACGCCTTTGAATATGACACTGGTCGCAAACGGGCAAATGGCACGGTCATTTCGGTTTTCGATGCTGATTCGGGCATCGCTAATGGCCTTTACACCGGCACCGGGGCGCGCGTAACGAACTTCCGCGGGCCGAATTTCAAGAACATTGACGCGACCCTGATTAAGAACACGCGCATCACTGAAAGAGTCAACTTCCAGTTCCGCGCGGAGTTTTTCAATCTGGGTAACTTCCACTACTTCGTGAATCCGGGCGGCTTCAACATCGGCGGCAACCTGCCGTTTAACACCGATGTCAGCAGTCCGAATTTCGGCGACTGGAACCGTAACGTCTCGAATCCTCGCACGATTCAATTCGGTGGGCGCATCGAGTTCTAGCGCCGGTCTGGCAAGCTGATTAAACAGCCACGCCTCCGTTCTCAGTTTGAGAGCGGAGGCGTTTTTTATGGAGTGCGGCGGCTTTGACGCAGCTTTCCCACCAGCATTGAAACAGTGACGCATTTAATGCAAAGCGTCCCCTTGCCATTCGATGTTCGTCAGGACAAATACCTTTGGGAAAGCGGCGTTGCAGCCGCCGCACTCCAAAGGCTTCGCCGTCATTTCAGTTGCACTGCCTTCAATTCCTGAAACTTGACCATTGCCGCTTGTCCTTTCACCTTGTCGCCCTGTTTTTGATAGAGTCGCCCCAGCGCGTAATGCGGCTCGGCGTATTGCTTATCAAGCCGCGCAGCTTCTTCCAGCGCGGCAATCGCTTCAGCGGTCTTGTTTAATTTTTCGAGCATCAGCCCCAATTGGTAATGCGCTTGCGGTAGCCGCGCATCGTGACGGATGGCTGCACGCAACTGTGCTTCGGCTTCCGCCAACTTGTTTTGCGCGAGCAACGTAATCGCCAGATTCACGTGCGGCCAGCCTGATGGTTTGGCCGAAGGATTGGCCGAAGGAATGGATTGTTGCGCGTTGAGTTCAACGGCGCGGCGATAGTGTTTAATGGCTTCGTCATACTTGCCCAGATAGTCATAACACAAACCCAAACTGTCGTGCGCGCGCATCATTGTCGGATCGAGCGCAACGACTTTGGTGAACTTGGCGATGGCTTCGTTATAAGCCTTCGCGTCGTAATCCAACCGCGCGAGCCAATAAAGATAAAGCGCATTCGCCGGATGTTCTTTCACCAGCCGCTCAAGTTCTGGTTTCGCCCAGTCGCGGCGATTGAGGCGGATGTAACTCATCGCCAGCGTGAAGCGATTGCGCGCTTGCAACGGCACAGCGGCATCAGCCCGCTTGAACGAAATCGCCGCGTTAAGAAATTCGCTGTTGAGAAAGAATACGCCGCCCACGGCTTCGTAAAGTTGCGCGGCGCGCGCAGACTTTTTGTCGCGGGCGTATTCGCCTTGTGCGGAATTGATCAAAATGGTTTCGGCTTCGGTGAACGCGCGCCGCTTCATCGCCGCGTCGAAAGCCGCTTGTTGCATCGGTTCGAGCGGTAGGTTCAGCGCGGGCACTTCGAGCTTGAAATCTTTTGCTTCAAATGCAGGCTGTTGTGCCAGCGTTTGGTTGGCACACAGCAGCAACACTGCGATCAAGAGTTTTTTCATTGCTTTGCCTTTTCGATTTGCGCTTTGACAGAGCGCGCTTTTTCGCTGGACGGAACGAGTTTCAGTTCAAGTTCGATTTCGCGCAACGCTTCGTCGTAACGCTGCCACTCATAAAAAATCACGGCCATGCCCAAATGGATTTCGGGCAGCCGCGCATCCACTTGCGCCGCGCGTCGGTATTCAGCCAGCGCCAATTCAAACTTGCCCTGCGCGTAATATTGCTGCCCCAACAATTGATGCAACCGCGCCGCGTCTGGGTTCACGGCGATGATGCGTTCCAGACTCCACTCGCCCAACTGCGTATAGGCTCGTCCCAACTGATAAGCGTAATCGGGCTGCTGCGGGAACTGATCGCGCAACGATTGGTATTGCGCGACGACGCCGAGCCAGTTGCCGGTGCGTTCGTAAGCGCGCGCTAACTGCAAGCGTGGCTGCGTTTCTTGCGGCAACAGCTTGGCAGCGCGTTCGAGCGCGGCGATGGCTTCGGTGGTTTTGTTCAACGCCAACAGGCTCACGCCCAGCGACAAATGCGAAGCGCCGAAATCGCGCTGCAACAACAAGGCCTGGCGCAAGTGCGTCGCGGCTTTGAGGTGCGCGCCGCGTTTCTGTTCGATGATGCCGAGGTTGTGCAAGACGACCGCCGAACGTCCGCGCTGTTGCATCAGGCGTTGCAATTGCGCGGCAGCTTCATCCAGCTTGTTGTCTTGAATGAGTTGCAGCGCCTGCGCCAGTGGCGCGTCAGCCTTGGGCGCAGGCTGCGCTAAGGTTGCCGCGATTAATACGCTTTGTATCAGGCAGGCTAACAGCAGTCGCATAAATTTAGGGTTTGAATGCCGCAACGATTTCCGCTGCCGAGAGTGGTTTGCGTTCTACGTGCAAAGCGGTTGTTTGATTGGCGGCGCGATAGAGATTGCTGATCGCGGATGCGTCGAATGCTGCGCCCGTGTTGAAAAGCGTAAGCGGTGTCGTACCTGCCAACGCCGCCGCCGTCATAAAATCGCCCGCGCGTCGCAAGCCGGGAATCGGCAGCTTGGCGACAAAAGCTGCGTCGTCATTATTCGCAAAGCCATTCACGTCAATGATCGAACGATGCAACGGCGGAGCCAGTCCGCGCGCGAGCAAAGCCCACAAGCCTGCTTCGCCGACGGCGACCAGGCTCACAGGTTTGCCCTTCGCTTGCTGATGCGAAAAGGCGAGCGCGGTCAGCACATCTTGCACGCGGCGCGCGACAGTCGTGCGGTTATAAGTCGTCAAGAATTTGATATTTGCCGGAGCTTCGGGTTGCGGTTCACTGAAACGAGTCAATTGCATGACGGTGTGACCTTGTGCGCTCAAGGCGTTCAACACGTCCTGACTGGGCGCGGCCTCGATCAACAGCACCAGCGAGTTGCCAGAGCCAGACGCAGGTCGCAAACGCAGATTGATTACGCTGCCCGTCGCGCGATTCGTCACGGCGTATTCAGTCCCTTGCGGCCCTTTCATCACCTCGAGTTGTTCGTTCGTCGGATAAGCCGCGAGCAACGATGAACGCAACGCTGCGCCGAATTGCGGTGACAAGCGCGCATCGCTCAATTGGTTTTTGGCCGCCGCGATCATGCTTTCAATCAATTGTGTTTCGTTGCTTTCATTCACCGGACGAGAGCGATTGTGAAAGACCATCAACTCGCCGAGCGGCGCGACGCTGATGCCGCGTTCTTTGATTGGCGTAGTCTCCGCGCGACCTTGCAGCCAATGCGCGAACCAACCGTAAACAGCTTCGCGGCTGGGTTGATGGTAATTGTGTGGCGCGTCGAATTGCACGACCTGCACTTTGTCTTCGGCTTCGAACAGTTTGTAAATCGCGCGGATGGCAGGGAACTCGACTTTCGGTACGTTCTTCGTCCAATCGCCCGTGGCCGCAATTAACAACAGCGGACGGGGCGCGAAGAGGGCAGCGATTTCTACGTTAGTCGTGTCAATGCGCAGGTTCGGCGCGTTCTCGCATACGCTGCCGCCTTGCATGAGCGCCGACACCATATTCACCGGAGCCGCCGCGCGAATGCGTTCGTCAATTGCGGCGAGCAAAAAGGTTTGCGTACCGCCGCCTGATTCGCCGGTGACGGCCAAACGTGAAGCATCCACTTCAGGCAAGCTCAACAGAAAGTCTGCGGCGCGGATGCTGTTCCAGAGTTGCAGTCCCAACAGGTTGACGCCCCAGAGCGTCTCGCGCGTGAAGCCTTCGCGGTGGCCGCTGGCAAACGTGTGCGGAATCGCCGTGCTGTCTACGTAACCAACCATGTCCCAGATGAACGCGACGTAACCTTGTTTGGCAAAACTCGCCGCGCGCGCCGAGCCTGAATTGAGCGGCTGATTTTCTAAACGTCCGTACGTCCAATGTCCGTGCGGACAAAGCACGGCGGGCGCTTTGCCAGTTATGTTTTTAGGACGATAGAGATTGCCGCTGACGAAATGTCCGGGCAGGCTTTCGAAATAAACTTTTTCGAGCGTGTAATCGCCTTTGTCTACTTTGCCGAAAATCTGCGCGTTGAGCGGCATCTTGGCGGGCATCGGCGAAAGTCCGGCGCTGGCGAGAATCTGTTGGCGCAATTGCGCAGCGCGGGCGAGCCAGGCTTCTTTAGTCGGATAGCTCGGCAGTTGGTTTGAGTAATCTACGTCAAGGTGGCGCAGCGCGGGTTGCGCATACAAAGAGGCACTGAGAGCAAAGAGGAAAACGCAAATGACAAGGTGGCGAAATGCTCTTGCGGCTCTGCCGCAGTGATGTGCGGAAAGGCTCTGCCTTTCCGGCAGGAGGTCGTGATGAAAAGGGGCTACGCCCCCGGCGTCGTTGATCCCTAATGACATTGCGGGCGTAGCCCGATGGATAGTGTGAGCTACCGGAAAGGCAGAGCCTTTCCGCACATCACTGCGGCAGAGCCGCGCGGAAAGTGCGATGAAGTTGGGGCTTTTCATGTGTTTGCCTTTCAAGATTTCGTCTCGTTGCCTGATTTTATCTCGTTAATTGAATCAGCCAGTTTGCGCGCTTGGTCTTCACCTAAACGTTCGCGCAAAAATTCCACGGAGGTTTGATAGGCGTCGTCAATTTGTTGGCGGCGATATTCGTCAAAGCGTACCCACTGTTCGTTGACGAATACTTCTAGTTGACCGTTGTCAGGATTTTCGCGCGTAGGCAAAGCCATAAGGTTTCTTACTGTATGGCAACCTGTCAGGTTGCCGTGCGTTGTGGTTGTTTCGATTGGGTTAAATCCGCGAGCTTCCGCAACCTGACAGGTCGCGGTACGGTTTCTGGATTCTCGCACAGGGCTTTCAGGCTTGCCAATTTGCGGAGCAGGCACGGATGATGCGTTTATGAAGATCGTCATTTTATGCGGTGGTTACGGCACGCGGCTGGCCGGAGCCGGAAGCGATTTGCCCAAGCCGATGACGCCCA
>JAYSVR010000214.1:0-2128 GCA_043718445.1 Acidobacteriota bacterium
CACGGAGCCGATAAACTCCGCCGCCAATTCGTAAGGCGTCAGTTGCGGCGCGGGTGCTTGCCCATTTGTCGCATACATTTCGGGCAGGGGCACAAGCTCCGTGAACCTTTCCAGATAGCCATCCAAAGAAAGCTGTAAAGAAGCGGCAATGGCCTGAAGCTTCGCGGCAGTCTCAGATTTGATTTCAACTTGTGTAGTCATAACTTCACCTCCAGATTGGCAGCATAACGCTTAACCACATGCGCGGCAACGAAAAGCGCCTGACCAGATCAGCTTCCATATCATCTGGGAGTCGGCTGTCGTTCGAGCGCGCCGAAACGCCGTCGGCGCGCTGTCATTGCTGCAAAAGAAACTCGCGCACGATGTCTGCCGGGTCGCGCTTTTCGACTTCGGCGGCGTAATTCATCCGGCGCATTGTTTCGTCTGAAACGGCATTGGCTAGATTATTGAGAGCGGGTTGCAGTTGCGGATAACGTTTGAGCGTGCGCGTCAGCATGACGGGTACGGCGTGATAGGGCGGGAAGTAGCGGCGATCATCGGCGAGTACGAAAAGGTCGAGTTTGGCGATCAGGCCGTTCGTCGCGTCGCCTGCGATTACGTCTACTTGACGGTCGGCGAGCGCGCGATAGGTGAGTGAAAGATTCATCGCCAGCGGCGCGGCGGCGAATTGCAAACCGTAGGCTTGCGCCAAGCCGCGATAGCCGTCTTCGCGGTCGAGGAAGGCTGGGCCGAAGGCCGCCCGCCATTGCGGCGCGTGCTTCACGGCATCTGAAATCGTTTTCAATCCTAATCGTTCTGCCTCAGCCTTTCGCACCAAAATCACAAAAGTATTGTTGAAGCCCAGCGGCGCGAACATCGTGCGTCCGGTGGCGGCGTAACTTGACGCTACGCGGCGCGTGACTTCGTCAGGGTCGAGCAGGATGGGTTGTTTGAATACGCTGGTGAGCGCCGTGCCGGTGTATTCGACGTAGCCATCCAGATCGCCCGCGCGCATGGCCTGTTCGCAAATCAATGTATCGCCGAGATGAAACTTGCGCGTGACGGCTAAGTTTGTATTGCGTTCGATGGTTTGCGCGAGCAATTCGCCGAGGATGGTTTGTTCGGGGAAATCCTTGGCGCCGATGACGATGCTCTCGCGGCGGTCGCGGGTGAACCAGATTGCGCCGCCGAATACGAGCAATGCAATTGCGCCGATGGCGAGCCATACGTTGCGATAGCGTGAGGTTTTTCGTGGCTGTCCCGGCGCGGCCCAACGTTCTAACTTGCCGAGACTGAAGTCTGCGAGCAGGGCCAAGAGTGCGGCGGGAATCGTACCGGCGAGAATGACTGTGCTGTCTAAACTTGCGACGCCGCGAAAGATGTATTCGCCCAAGCCGCCCGCGCCAATCGCTGCGGCAATCGTAGCCGTGCCGATGCTGACCACGGTGGCGACGCGAATGCCGTTGAGGATGGCGGGACGCGCGAGCGGCAAGGCGACGTAACGCAACACCTGGCTTTCAGTCATGCCGAGGGCGAGGGCGGCTTCGCGTAAACCACGCTCGACGTTTTGCAATCCGTTCACCGTGCCGCGCATTACGGGCAACAAGGCGTAAAGGGTAAGCGCGATCAAGGCGCTGCGTACGCCGATGCCTCCTAGCCAGGGCAGCGGAATCAGAAAGCCGAAGAGCGCGAGACTGGGAATGGTTTGCACGATGTTGGCGAAGCCGATCAGCGGCGCACCTAAACGCGGACGCTGATGAGACAGGACGCCGAGCGGTACTCCGAGTGCGACGGCTACGCTGGTGGCGGTGAATACCAACATCACGTGACGCCACAACGCCCAGAGGAATTCGGTTTGATGAGCCAGCAGAAATTCCAGCAAGCGCATAAGTTTTCGTTGGGTAAAAACAACAAAGCCCGCTTCTCAATGAAGCGGGCTTTGCTAGCCACTAGCCGCTAACAAACTAGATTAGCCACTACTCTTGCGGTTGCACTAACAAGAAGCGCGCGCCGTTGGCATCGCGTACGCGCAACATCACGGTTTTCTTGCCCGCCAGTTTTTGCTGGGCGGCGTTGAATTCAGCGACGTTGGTGACGGGTTGTTTGGCGACTTCGATGATGACGACTCCCGGACGAATGCCGCTGTTGG